>JAGLSW010000547.1 GCA_023135565.1 Candidatus Aminicenantota bacterium
TGCCGGGGGCCAAACTTTTGTTTATAGTTACGAAAATAATGAGTTTATGCTATTGCGATTGAAAAATACTAACATCTGTGATATAAAAACCCTGTTAAACTATGAAAAAATATAAATTAAAAAAAACTGCTGCCGGGGATAAAAATTATATCATAGACTACCCGGCGGAACTAAATCCACAGCAATTGCAGGCTGTAACCAATGTCAACGGCCCACAACTGGTTATCGCCGGGGCAGGTTCGGGCAAAACCCGCACCCTGATTTTCCGCGTGGCCTACTTAGTGGAAAACAACGTCACCCCGGGGGCCATCCTGCTGCTCACTTTTACCCGCAAAGCGGCCCAGGAAATGATGCGCCGCGCCTCTTTCATTTTGGACGACCGCTGCTCCAGGGTAGCAGGTGGAACTTTTCACTCCTTTGCCAACTTTACCCTGAGAAAACACTCAACTTTTGTCAAATATCAACCAAATTTCACCATCGTGGACAGGAGCGATGCCGAAGATATCATCAACATCATCCGCGCAGACCTGGAACTCAACAAAAAAGAGAGGCGTTTCCCCAGGAAAAACACCATCATGAACCTGATCTCCAAATCTATCAATAAATGTATCCCCATAGACGAAGTATTATTCGAAGATTATCCCCATTTCGAAGCAGAACTCGATGAAATAAAAAAAATATCCAACCTTTACCGGGAGTATAAACAGCAGAAACAGGTAATGGACTACGACGACCTGCTGGTTTACTTACGCGACCTGTTAAAAGATAATGATACCATCCGCGAAAAAATAGCCGAAAATTACCGCTATATCATGGTGGATGAGTTCCAGGACACCAACAAAATCCAGGCCGAAATCGCCGCTCTCCTGGCCTGCAAACACCAGAATATCATGGTGGTGGGAGACGATTCCCAGAGTATCTATTCTTTCCGCGGCGCCAATTTTAGAAATATCATGGATTTTCCCACCATGTTCCCCGACACTACCATTACCACCTTAGAACAAAACTACCGCAGCACCCGACCTATCCTGGAACTCACCAACGCCATTATCGAAAACGCGCAAGAAAAATACTCGAAAAAATTGTTCTCAGATATTCCCGGCCAGGATAAACCGGTATATCTCAAAACCATGGACGAGGCGGAACAGGCTTTTTTTATAGGTCAGCGTATATTGGAACTGCGCGAAGAAGGAATCCCGCTCAACAAGATCGCGGTTCTTTTCCGCGCCAGTTGGCATGCCAGCGACTTAGAAATAGAATTGCAAAGTAGAAATATCCCCTATAATAAATTCGGCGGCCTGAAATTTGCCGAAGCCGCCCATATTAAAGATGCGCTGGCCTTTTTGAGGGTGCTGCACAACCCTTTCGACGATATAGCCTGGCTGCGGCTTTTAAGTTTATTAGAAGGCATCGGCCCCACCTGGGCCAGGAGAATTACCGGCAAAATCCTGGAAAAAAGCGGCGACCTGTTAGGGCTGATTGCCGGCGAATTCGTGAAAAAAAAGTTCTTCAAAAACTTACAGGATCTTTATAAACTGCTTTCCGCCTTGAGAAGCCCGGCCCTGAGCCCGGCGGACAAATTAGAAAAAGTAATCGAGTTTTATACCCCTATCTTTCAACTGCAGTATGATGATTTCACCAGGAGACAAGGCGATCTCAACTCCATGCTGCGCATTTCCCAGCGTTATACTTCTTTAGAGCAAATGATCACGGACATCGTGCTCGACCCCCCGGAAGCCTCTCAAGCAGGCGTGGAACCCGCCGATAAAGACAAAGAAAAACTGGTTCTTTCCACAATTCATTCAGCCAAAGGCCTGGAATGGCATGCGGTTTTTATTATTCATTTAACCGACGGTTTTTTCCCCTCCACCCGCTCCATAGAAAAAGAAGAAGAGATAGAAGAAGAGCGGCGCTTGTTTTATGTAGCGGCCACGCGGGCGCAGCGGAATTTGTATTTAATCACCCCGGAGATCGAGCCGCGAACCTGGGGTCATTATGGCGACCCATCGGGCTATATGTTTTCCGAGCAATCCCGTTTTATCACCGAGATAGGGAATTTCGAGGAGTTGACCGAATCCTGGGCCTTAGAAGTGGACGCAGCAGACCCCTTTTAGCCCACATGCGTGGGCGGCCTATGAGCGGCTTCGCCGCAGGAGCCAACGATAGCCGTTTGTTGAGCAGAAAATCGTATCGCTCATGAAAAGTTTTTGGAAGTCCAGAAACCTTTTTTCAAAAAGGTTTTTGG
>JAGLSW010000548.1 GCA_023135565.1 Candidatus Aminicenantota bacterium
GGCCAAACTTTTAAAAAAGTTTGATCAAAACTTTTGATAACCCTTCGGGCAAGAAACCAACAATTGAGACTTGATGCAGCACTATTTTTTGAATGCTTTAAAGGACAGCGGAAGCATGATTTTCAAAGATATATCGAAGGTACGCAGTTTGATGTCGTCGAATACGTCGTAATATCCCAGCATGAGCTCATTATTTTGCCACCGCTGCTCTTTATCTATTATATTACGAAATCCATGTTTGTAAGCGATTTCCAGGGACAGGCTTATATCGCCTATCCCGGTTTCGTAATCGCACCCGGCTCCTATCCAGAATCCGCTGTTCATAGGTAAGATATGTTTTTTTACGGTCAAGTCCGCAAAAATTTCTTCCTTAACATGTCCATCGGACAGCGGGTCCAGGGTGCGAGAAATTATGGTTTTATAAGCAGATGTGCGCAGGTGAAGAAACCCCCCGGTTTCCAGGTAGGGCTTTAATTTCGATTTCGTTAAATAATATTTTAGGAGCAGGGGGATTTCTACATAACCCAGGCTGTGGCGGTGCAGGTATATAGTACTTATAGTGTACCCCGGGGTGTCTATTTCCCCGTCTTTGTATTGGAATTCCAGGGCGCATAGGGTGGGCTGGATACATACCCGGAAACGTTCGTCCAGGGCATATTCCAGGGTAATCCCTACCCGGGAGCCGCGGGAATAGCGGCTGTCGAAAATATAGTTTTTTTCGTACCGGGATGCCCCGGTTTCGAAAGCCGGTTCCCTTACGGAATAGCGCTGCTGCGGGCGGGCCAGGGTAAAATTGGCGCCGCCGTGTAAACCTACGATAAAGCGGGGAGCGACATGGTAGCGTTTCCCGGCGCGGTAGGCGAGATGCTTCCAGGTTTTACCGATGCCGGTACGGTGCCGGATGGCCAGGTATTTGCGGGTAAAAATATCGGCCTGTGCGGGCCTGCCCAGCGTGGAATAGGAGAGGAACATCAAACGGTAGATTTCGGCCCGGACCTCTTTGTTTACTCTTTTAAAGGCTCTTTTTTCTTTGCCGGGTTTTGTTTTGCCGCCTTTGCCGCAGTATTTTTCATAGATGCGGAAAACGCGGTTTAAGTCGCCGTTTTTGTGTGCTTCTTCCATTTCCCGGGCAATTTGCCGGTAGGTTTTCTTTTGCCCGGTTTTTTCGTCCTGTGGGACGCTTGGGATTGCTGCGGCTGCGGTGAGAAATAAGGCAATCCACAGCACCAATAGAAGCGGGCTGCGTTTGCCGCCTTTTTTTTTCTTTGTATAGGGGAAGGATTTCATTTTATCTCCTTTTTGTTTTTCCCCGGGCAAATGGGAGTCTTTTCGATAGAGTCTCCTACGTAGGTTTGCCACTCTTTACGGGTTAGCTCTCTCTGCTTTGTTTTGCACAGCAGCCGGTAAAACACTGCCGGGTCTGTGGGACAAATCCGTAAATTCTCTCCATCGTTAAACAGCAAATACTCGCCGCCACTTTCGAATACCACCGATATGATTTTACTTTTGCCCTGGAAGGTAAGAAGCGGTTCCTGCTGCAGAATCCCGGTTGTAGATGCGCTGATTTCCCTGTTTAAATCGACCAGGTTCCACAGCACGATCCTGCCGTCCCAACCGGCGGATGCCAGGTATTTACCGCCGGGGTCAAAGGCGACCGCGGCTGTGATACCGGTATGAATTTTCGGCAGTACGAAGGGGGTGATCTCTTTCCCGGCGCTGAGATTGTTCACGTTTACCCCGGGGAACAGCATTACGTTCCCGTCACCGGCTGTGGCTGCCAATAACTGCGCGCCGGGGCTGTACGATAAGCCAAAAAAAGCCGCGGCAGGGAAATCCCAGGGCAATTTTTTTGCTCCGCCGCCGCTTCCCGGGCGGTAACAATAGATATTCCCGGCTTCATCCGCTGCCAATAAAACTGAATTGCCGGGCGCTTCGATTACTTCCAGGGCGCGGATACAGCAGGATGGTGCGGTTTCCAAAATAGGCCGGGGCTTATCCTCGAAATTCCAGGAATAAACCCGGTTTGCTGCCGAATAATAGAGGGTTTTACTTTGCCGGGAAAAGTCCGCGGCCAGTATCCTGGCGCCGTAAGAAAAAGGCAATTTCCCTGCGCTTCCACCGCTCCTGTCCCAATATAAAAGATCGCCTTCCCAGGTGCCGCAAAATATCCGTTCCCGGCCCAGCACGAGACAGGCTGCATGCAGGGGGGTATGCGCTGCTATTTCGACAGGTTCCGCCAGTCCCGGCAGCCCGGTTGTACGCGGCTGCAGCGCTGCCTTTACCAGGCGGCTCTGGCGGTGGTTGAACACTACTTCCCCCGGGGCAGGCGAGAATAATACCCAGGATTCGCCCGGATACAATATGTCGCCTAACATAAAATTATTTTTTTTGCCTTCGGCGACCAGGGGGGCTTTTTTGAAAAACCGCCCCCCTGGACCCCCCGAAAAACTTTTGTTTATTTTTTCGTTTCCTGTCACGGCTAAATAAGCTTCGCGCAGTGCGGCGAATATTTTAGCCGGTACCCGCTGCCGGCCTGCTTTTTTTTGCTGGCGCCGGTATTTTTCTTCCAATGCTTTCGCTTTTTCGAGAATGTCGCCGTCACCGCGGCGCCCGGTGGTTTTATATTTAGCGAATATTTTTTTTGCGGCAGTTTCCAGGTTACGGTAGGCTTCCCGGTTCATGCGGTAAGCGGTTGCCACCAGCAGGGCTTTTAACCCGGGATCCCGGGATAGGGCGCTGGAGTAAACAGCCAATTCGTTGGCTTTTGCCAGGTACTGCAGGAAACGGTCTTCGGCCTGGCTCATTGCCACGATGAGTCCCTGGATATTGGCTATAGTTTCATTCTTTTTTGCTTTGCGCTGCTCTATTTCGGCTTTTTTTTGGTTGGCCCTGGCTTTTTTCTCATTTTCCCCGGCAATAAGTTTTTGTTCTTTTGCTTCTTGTTCTCCTTTTTCCGCTCTTTCTTTTTCCAACCGGGCTTGTTCCGCGTTTTCAGCGGCTTTTTTCTCGGCGGCCAGGGCGATTTGTTTATCTTTTTCCGCTTGTTTTTTGGCAACCAGTGCTTCTGCCTGGGATGCTTCCGCTTTGTCTTTACTTTTAATGGCCCAGACGGTAAGAAAAATCGAAAGCACGCAGGCGATAAAGACAATTGTGGATATGACCATTATCCTTTTGGTCCGGCCTTTTTCTTTTTGAAGTTTCTCTTTTTCCGCGATTTCCAGTTCCTGCTGTTTTTTCGATGCGTCCAGGAAGTCGATTGCCCGTTGGAAAGCGGGGTCGTACCGTTCGGCCCAGGCTGCGTTGGGTCGATTATTTTCGCGCCATTTTAATGCCAGCATCAATTCCGGGTCTCTAAATAAAGCGGCCCTGCCGATTTCGTGGTTGGCTGCTGTTTTGGCCAGGTGCCTGTATAACCCGGCGGATTTCATTTCCTCCTGCGCCCAGTCGCTCAACCGTGTCCATACGCGCATGAGGCTTTCGTGGGAGATGTCGATTACCGAGCCGGCATGGAGTGCTTCCCCGGCGGGGGGCATTAAAAAAGTACGGCCCGGGCGGCGAAACCGGTCGATCACTTTTATGACTTCCTTTTCCGATGTCCCGGTGACCCGGCAGATTTCGCTTATTTTGGTGGGCCGGCGTATGCCGCGGCTGTTTTCACCGGTTTCGGTCAGCATTTTAAACATTTTTTCGCAAATCGACTGCTCTTTTTCGTTTTTCAGTTCTGCGAAGGCTTCTTCGGCGTGCCGGGATAGGGCTTCTTTCATGGTGCCCACTGCTTCGTAATGGCGGATGTCCAGGGGTTCGTCTTTGTTTTGGTTTTCCAGCCAATAATCCCAGGTTCTTCTGAGGGCGTGCTGCAAGATGGGCAATTGATCGGGGTTGTCCCCGACGTCATTCAGCACCCGGGATAACAAGCGGGGTGAGACGGCGGCTCCGCCTACGGCTGCGGGTCCGGTAATGGCGGCCCGTTTCTCGGTCCGGGTCATGCGCGGTACCAGGTACTGGCCGTTATTGAGGGCTTCGGGCAGGTCCCTGAATTCGGTGCAGTCGCCGATAAAATCGGAGCGCATGGTTAACAAGACATAGATGGGGTATTCCCGCTGTTTGCCGGCGTCCAATATCAATTTGATAAATGTTAGGGAGTCCTGTTTGCCTGAGCGATTACCCCGTTCCAATTTACTGAAACGGAACAATTCTTCGAATTGGTCTACTACGATCAACAGTTTTTCATGAGCCTGTAACCA
>JAGLSW010000549.1 GCA_023135565.1 Candidatus Aminicenantota bacterium
TTTTGTTTATTTAGAATCAAAAGCGTCCCCGCTGCAGCGAAGCCCTTCATCGGTTCCCCGCGCAGTGGGGCTCTAATATTTCGGCAAAAAAATGCAGGTAAAACATGTGCATCTCCTGGATAACCGGCGTATCGCCGCTGTTCACCGGCGCCACCACATCCACCCCCGCCTCTTCTAAAGGCGCCGTATTTTTCCCGCACAAAGCGATGGTTTTCATTTTTTTTTGCCGGGCCGCCTTAAAAGCCTCGATCACATTGGCCGACGTCCCGCTGGTAGAAATCCCTAAGGCAATATCGTTCTCCCTACCTATCGCCTCCACCTGCCGCGAAAAAATAAACTTAAAATCGCTGTCGTTAGCGATGGAAGTGATATTAGCCGTATTGCCGGTCAGGGCAATCGCAGGCAGGGCCGGTCTTTCTAAGTAGAACTTATTCACCAATTCCGCCGCAAAATGCAGCGATTGGGTGGCAGACCCCCCATTGCCGAAAACCAGTATCCGGTGGCCTTTTTTTAAAGCAGTTTCCATTAATTCGACAGCCGCGAAGACAGCTATCTCCTCTTTCAGCCTGTTGAACTGTTCTATCCTCGAATCGATTCTCGCTAAAAATTTTGCTTTCATTTTATCCTCGGAAAAACCGGTTTTGCGGCGGCGCTGCAGCCGGAAAAATTTTTTTTAAAACGTCACCCTATTTAATAAGAGATTTTTTTCATTTTGTCAAGAAATATTGTTGACTTTTTAATGGTTCTTTGATAAAAATATACTAATACAAATTTTTTTCCGACCAGGTCAAATCTTAATTTTAAGGAGATAAATAAATGTCGTTAGTCAAAGACTTAATCGAAAAAGTAAAAGTAAAAAATCCCGCTGAACCTGAATTTCATCAGGCAGTCGAGGAGGTAATGGAGTCACTGGAACTTACGGTGGAACGACACCCCGAATTCGTAAAAGCCAACATTTACGAAAGAATCGTCGAGCCTGACAGGGCTATTCTTTTCAGGGTACCCTGGGCAGACGATAAAGGCGACGTTCACGTACAGAAAGGTTTCCGGGTGCAGTACAACAATGCTATCGGCCCGTACAAAGGCGGTTTAAGGTTCCATCCTTCGGTAAACTTAGGTATCATTAAATTCCTCGGTTTCGAGCAGGTTTTCAAGAACTCTTTAACCACCTTGCCCATGGGCGGCGGTAAAGGCGGCTCCGACTTCGATCCTAAAGGGAAATCGGATGGTGAAGTAATGAGGTTCTGCCAGGCCTTTATGAGAGAGTTATTCCGTCATATAGGACCGAATACCGATGTACCCGCAGGCGATATCGGCGTCGGCGGTAGGGAAATAGGTTATCTTTACGGATATTACAAGAAACTCAGGAACGAGCACACCGGTGTGTTAACCGGTAAAGGTCTCGAATACGGCGGCAGCTTGATCAGGCCCGAAGCCACCGGTTACGGCGCGGTTTACTTTGCAGCAGAGATGCTTAATGTCAAAGGGGAAACCCTCGAAGGCAAAACCGCCTTAGTTTCCGGTTCCGGTAATGTGGCCCAGTACACCGTTGAGAAGTTACTCGACTTAGGCGGCAAACCCGTCACCATGTCCGACTCCGGCGGTTATATTTACGATGAAGCCGGTATCGACCGGGAAAAGCTGGCCTTCGTAATGGATCTGAAAAACCTTCGCCGCGGTCGTATTAAAGAGTATGTGGAAAAATTCAGCAGCGCTGTTTACACCCCGGTAGACCAGGGCAAGGATCACAACCCGCTGTGGAATCACAAAGCAAATTGTGCTTTCCCCAGCGCCACCCAGAACGAAATCAATGCCAAAGATGCCAAGAACCTGTTAAACAATGGCGTTAATGTAATCTCAGAAGGCGCCAACATGCCTACTACCCCGGAAGGGATCGAAGTATTCATGGAAGCCAAAATCATGTATGGTCTCGGTAAAGCCGCCAATGCCGGTGGTGTTGCCGTTTCCGGTCTCGAGATGAGCCAGAACAGTCTCAGGTACAATTGGACCAGGGAAGAAGTAGACCAGAAGCTGCAGGGTATCATGAAGAGCATTCACAAAGCCGCTTATGAAACCTCAGAAGCCTATGGCGCAGCCGGGAATTATCCTTTAGGCGCGAATATTGCCGGTTTCTTAAAGGTTGCAAAATCCATGCTGGCATACGGTGTAGTCTAACTCTACATAGAAAAATAATTTTTCAGGGGGAGTTTTTAAAACTCCCCCTTTCCCCCCCCAATCGGCATCGATCGATCATCAAAAGATTCCAGTCACCTGTACAGGGAGGAGTATATTTTTTTTGGCGAAGCTTCTTGTCTACTATGAAATCACTTTGCCTCCGGCGGC
>JAGLSW010000055.1 GCA_023135565.1 Candidatus Aminicenantota bacterium
TCAAAAGAGGCCCCTGCTGCGAAGCAGCTTATTGCTTCCCGGGGCAAACTATCCTCCGCGCAGCCAGGGGTTGCTCTGCTTTTCAAGACCGATGGTGGAAGATGGCTGGGGGCCGTAATTGTGACCGGGCCAGACAATAGTGTCGTCAGGCAGCTTCAATAACCGCTCCCGGAGGGATTTCATAAACTGGTCGTGCGAAGCTCCAGGCAGGTCGGTCCTGCCGATGCCGCCTACAAATAAAGTGTCGCCGGTAAAAAGATTTCCCTCACACAACAGGCATATGCCGCCGGGACTGTGCCCCGGGGTGTGGATAACCTCTAAAGAGAGCTTGCCGATATCGACGTGATCGCCGTCTTTTACTTTAATATCGACCGGGGGAGAAGGGATAAAACCCATTTGCAGCGATATGTCCCGGCCATAGGTGGCTAGTAGTTGACTGTCCAGTTCATGCATGACGATTTGGGCGCCGCTGAGTTCTTTGATTTTCGCATTGCCGCAGGTATGATCCGAGTGTACGTGAGTATTAACGATGTATTTTAGATTTAAGCCCTTTTCTTCGATCATTTTTACCACGCGCTCTTCATCGCCGCCCGGGTCGATAATTAGGGCTTCTTTGCTTTTACCGCAGGATACGATGTAACAAAAAACAGCCATGTGTCCAACTAAAACCTGTTCGATATCCATTTTAAATCTCCTGTTTTTTACTAATACTTCGTGAACGTTTGCTAAAAAAACAAGCTTTTTTGTCAACCCTGTCGTTTAGCAAATTCCAGGGCCTCTTATGGGTTGGGGGCGCCGACCCCTCACGTTCTTAATTATATAGGAATTTCCCTGTTTTTTCAAATATTTAATGTATTTTAAATCCATCATCCCATACCGGGCTGGCTGCAGCCGGGGGTCGGCTACCCAAACCTATAAACCGTACAAAACGTTCCTCTCTTTTTAAAAAGAATTAGCCGGCCATGAAATTACTTTGCCTCCGGGAGCCCGCCCCCAGCCCCCCAAAAAAATAAGGCACCGCCCCAAGGAATATTTCAAAACTTTTCCCGGGAAATCTGCCGGGTTGGTTAAGAGCTTTTAACAGGTTCTGGATGACCTGCACCATCCTTAACTAAAGGCGTGATATCGTATCCCATTCTAAGGGGCTTAACCGGGTGTGGCAACACGCGAAAAGCACGTGACAGAGCGGGCTTTCAGCATGTACGGTGATTGTCCCGATATGCCGCCTAAGAACCGAAAAAACCGGGCCCGATGCGCGCAAACGTTCAAGTAAGGCAAGCAGGCAGAACAGCGTTCAGCATTCGGGCTCGACGACTTGCCTTCGGCGACCCTGCCGATGTTTCGCGGACCACCCCCATTGAGATCAGCGTCGGGGGCCAGCGGCATACCGCACAGTCAGAAAAAATTTGAACAAAACTGCTGTTTTAATTAAAATTTGCACTCCGACTCTTGATTTCTTCTTCTTTTTGGTCTAAAGTATCACCATGAAACCGGTAATAATATTGGCATTCGCAAACGATAAAGACGATTACCTGCCTATGATCAATCGAGAAAGGAAAAATATTTTTAAAACCCTGCAAGACCACCACGATAGAGGCTGTATCCAGATGCATAAAGAAGAGACCACCTCGATAGAAGATATTTTCGACCTGTTTAACCGCTACGGGGAACAGGTGGCGATCTTCCACTACGGCGGCCATGCCGGGGGCACCCACCTGCAATTGGAAACCGACGGCGATGCGCAAATGGCCGACGCCTTCGGTTTGGCCCAACTGCTGGGACAACAAAAAGAATTGCAGTTGGTTTTCCTCAACGGCTGCGCTACCAAAAAACAGGTGGAACTCCTATTAGAAGCCGGGGTGCGGGCAGTCATCGCCACTTCCGTACCCATCAACGATAAGATGGCGGTGGAATTTTCCGAGCAGTTTTATAATACCCTGGCGAACCAGGCCGCCATCGGCAAAGCGTTCGATACGGCAAAAGCTTTTGTCACCACCAAATACGGCCGGGCGAAAGAGATCGGTTTGTACCGCGATATCAACTGGAAAGGGAAAAAACAGGTGGAAAAAGAAGAGATGCCCTGGGGGCTGTACGTCAACGAAAAAAGCCCGGAAGCCCAGGATTGGACACTGCCCGCCGCCAGCCGGGATTCCATCATCATCCGCGGCAGCGCGGCTGCCTACGGCCAGGATGCGCAGGTCAACGCCCAACTACTCGAAACCCTGATTAATGCGGTGGCCCAACACAGTTTCGAGGTGGGCTATTTGTTGGAAGCATATAAAAAAAGCCGCCGCCTCGATGTTCGCATGGTGCGCCAGGCCATCATAGACAGCTTTCCTGCTCCATTAGGAGAACAATTACGGCGCCTCTTTGCCGGGAACATCATCAATGTGGAGCGGCTGCGCCGCCTAACGGACACCTACAACAGAGCCGTGGAACTGCTCTGCTTCTCCATGCTGTCCCAACTCTGGGAAGTAAAATATACAAACCCGCAAATGGTTATGAGTGACGATTTTATGGTGGAGTTTAACAGTTTTTTCGCCCTGAACGCCGGCAATTACCGGGCCTTCAACTATGTCAAACTGATCGAGGCCATCAGCGGGGTGCTGCAAGAAAATAAGATAGAATATTTCGTAATGGAGTTGGACGCTTTAGAAAAGTTGGCGGTTGATAAAGAATCCGAATTCTATAAAGCGTACCTCTTCATGGAAGAGATGAAAAACGAAATCCTCGAAAATAAAATAAAAGCGGATGAGATC
Source organism: Candidatus Aminicenantota bacterium (assembly GCA_023135565.1). Classification (GTDB taxonomy): domain Bacteria; phylum Acidobacteriota; class Aminicenantia; order UBA2199; family UBA2199; genus JAGLQA01. The sequence goes on from JAGLSW010000055.1 coordinate 2,760, forward strand.
GAAAGTTTCTGCCTGCAGGCGGAGAATCACTTAAGCGCCATTCTTTCACAATTGGCCTTTTTTGCAAAGTACAAACTGGCTACCATCAAACGGATAGAGATCATTAAAGAAAGACATAAAGAACCGCAGTACCGCCACAACCGGGTTTTGCTCGATAAGATCACCGCCGGCGTCTTAGATGAAGTGGAAACATACGATGACTTTGCGGACAATAATTCGGTGATCCTGCTGAAAAATATCGAAGAAATCGCCGATTATCTCAGCCTTTCCCCTTTTGTTTTCGACGAAAATGCCCTGTTAGGCAGTCAAAACTCAAAACTTTTCTTTTTTTGCTTCCAGGACGCCCAAAATGGGGACTGTTATTATAAATTCGTGGACAATGAAGAGGAACAACTGATCGTGTCGGATACGACCTATCCGCAGGTAAAAAAACAAATCGAAGAAT
>JAGLSW010000550.1 GCA_023135565.1 Candidatus Aminicenantota bacterium
CTTTTGAAAAAGTTTGAACAAAACTTTTTATTATTTAAAATCAAAGGCGCTCACCCGCTGCTCCCTGCGGCGAAGCCGCTTATTGTCCCCCCACGCGAGTGGGGTTTAGAAGCAAAAGCGTCCCCTGCCGCGAAGCGGCTTATAGGCTGGGGACGCCGTCCCCCGGCGGAACCGCTAATCGCCTCCCCGTGCGTACGGGGTTGTTGGAGTTAAAAATGAAAAAAAATATTTTAGTTGTCTTCCTGATGCTTTATTTCTTAATGATAGGCTTTTCTAAAGAATCGCAAAAAACGGTTTTTCCCGGCGCGGACGAAAATACCCCCTCCAGGGCCCAGTACTTCTCCTGGATCAATAATACTAACGAAGGAGCCACCGAGCAGCAAACTTCGGTTAACTTAGAATTCTTCCGGTGGCTGCACGATGAGTTCGACATGATCCTGGATATCTACGCGTTCGATGCCGGCGCTATCGACGGTAAAAGGTTCTATGGCCGAGTGGATTCAGACCGCTTCCGTAAACAATTTCCAAAGGGTTTCGGACCGCTCTACCGTAAAGCCAAAGCCATGGGCACGCGCCTGGGCGTCTGGGGCGGACCGGACGGTTTCGGCGATACGCCGGAAGAAGAAAAAGCCCGTATCGACCAGATGGTGAGCCTGTGCCGGGATTTCGAATTCGCCCTATTCAAATTCGATGCGGTCTGCGGCCCCCTGCGTCCGGGAAAAGAAGACGCCTTCATCCGCATGATGAAATTGTGCCGGGAATACAGCCCGGATTTGATCCTGCTCAACCACCGCCTGGGCCTGGAACGGGCGCAGCAGTATGCCACTACGTTTCTCTGGGAGGGCAGGGAAACCTATATCGACGTCTTCTCCACCAACAGGGTGACTGCGCCCCACCATCGCGCCGACGCCATCTCCCGCGGCCTGCCGCCGGGACTGAAAAGGTTCACCGAAGATCATGGCGTGTGCCTTTCCTCCTGTTTGGATTATTGGCAGGATGACCTGATTTTACAAGCCTTTAACCGCTGCCTCATCCTTTCCCCGCAGTTGTATGGCAACCCCTGGCTGCTGCGGGACGATGAGTTCCCCAAACTGGCCCGGATTTATAACCTGCACCGCCGTTACCGGGATATCCTAACGCAGGGCATGACGCTGCCCAAGAAGCGGTACGGTCCTTTTGCCGTGTCCCGGGGTAATGGAAACACACGCTTAATCACCCTGCGCAATCTCACCTGGCAGCCGGTTCAGTACACAATCAAGTTGGATAAAAAAATCGGCATCAGCGCAAAAAACCCTATCGAAGTGCGGCAATTTTTCCCCTGCGAAAAAATTATCGGTAGGTTCGCCCCGGGCAGCAAAGTGCCGCTGACGGTACAGCCTTTCCGGGCCTGTTTGCTTTTGGCGACTGTCGAACCCTGCCCGGAAATAGGTATCTCCGGCTGCGAATATGAAGTGGTGCGCGATACACCGGAAAAACCTGTCAAGATCAAATTACTGGGTCTTCCCGGTCAAAAAAGTTCGATTAAGCTTTTGCCCGGGGGCAGGCGGTTTGTCTCGGCAGCCATCGACGGCATAGAGGCCGGGGAACTATTAGAAGGAAAAGCGGCGCTTATCGAATTTCCCGGTAAGAAATTGCGGCGGCATTGGCACCGGGAACCGGCTGAAATGAGCCAATGCAAAATACCGAAAGACGCAGAAGCCCTCTACGAAGCCACTGTTTTTGCCGCTGACAACAACGCCTTAGAAGTGCGCTGCTTATCCCGTTCCGGCCCCAGCCGAATTTCTTATGTGCGCAAAGCGCGGCAGGCTTTTTTTATACAGCCTACTTTTGTTAAGCGGGGAGTTTGGGACGCCAACCTTTTCGACGGCGACCGGGGCACCGGGTTCTGGCCTTCCCGGAAGTACCTGATCGACCGGCGGGTAAAAAACGGCTGCCTGCGGTTGGATTTAGGCCGTATAACCGATGTGGATCAGATTATTTTACATGTGCCCGATGAGTATTCTTTGCAGCCGCTTTTGGCGGGCGAAGGGAATCACGTAGAGGTGTCTGCGGACTTGCGTTCCTGGCAGCGGTTGACCTATTTGGCCGGGAAGCGTATGGTCATCGAATTGCCCGAACCGGTGCGTTATTTGCGTTTTCGTTATTTCCCGGACCGCATCGTAGAGATCGAAGGGCTAAAGGCTTCCGCATCCGGTGAGAGCAGCTTGTTGTCCCGGGAGGGCTGGCGTGCTTCTAATCTTTTTGCACATCCGGGGCGCATGAAACCGGTAAAAGCCTGGTCTGCCCGTGTCAAGATAGATGAATGGATAAAGGGCAGTTATTTTTGTATCGCTTTAGAAGGGGAGCACGGTGTAGAAGGCGCTTACGCGGCCTTGAAAGTGGACGGTAAGTTGGTCGGATGTCCTGACCGGGCTGCTTCGTATCCAGCGAATACCTGGGAGTATGTCAATGCTCGCCGGGACAAGAATTATACTTACTATGCACCTATAACTAAAGATATGATCGGGAAAAATATAGAGGTGTATGTATTGGCTTATGAGAAGAAGAAAACCCGGTTTAGGCCGCGGGTTTGGGTGACTGCTTATCCCACGCCCTATGAGGAAAAGCTGTTGGAGTTAAAGTGAGGCAGGTTGTGTTTTTGATTTTAAACCCCGTGCGCACGGGCAGCGTGTGAGCGCTTTTGATTCTAAATCATCAGAAGTTTTTGCGGAGCTTTTTTCAAAAAGCGACCCCCCGGAGGCGAGTAAATACTTTTTTTTGCCTCCGGCGGCCC
>JAGLSW010000551.1 GCA_023135565.1 Candidatus Aminicenantota bacterium
ACAGCATTGCAGGGCCGCCGGAGGCTAAAAGGCTGGGTGCGCCGTACCACCGCCGGAGGGGCAGAGGGAGATTTTTTTAGGAGAGTTGACATTGTCTTTAATTTGTTCTACTATATAGAGGAAAGCGGAGGTGTTTCGATGCAAGTTATTAGAGAAGTTAGGACGGTTTTGTCGAACGATTTCACACTGCATGTACCTGATGAATTTTTGAATAATGATGTTGAAATTGTCATAAAAAAGATAAAATCGAAGGGCCTGCAAAAAAAGAAAAAATCAAGACCTGAGTTCAAGGCTCTAATACTGGATACGAGAGGGTTCAAATTTAACCGGGAAGAAGCGAATGAGAGATAGTGTTTTTTTTGACACGAATGTACTGATATATAATTACTCTAACGAAGAAGAAAAAAAAGAAAAGTCTATAAACCTTGCCGCGAAAAATGATGGTATTATTTCCCTCCAGGTCATAAATGAATTTGTCAATGTCCTTAAAAAGAAGTTTAAAAAGAAGGGAGATGAGATACTGGATGCGCTTGCGGAAATAGAAGCATCTTTTACTATCCGGGGATTCAGTCTTGATTTAATAAAGAGAGCCGTTTCGTTAAGTTCAAAATATGAATATTCGTATTTTGATTGTCTGATCATTGCATCTGCTATTGATTCCAGTTGTTCCATTCTTTTCACGGAAGACATGCAGCACAATCAATTGGTCGAAAAGAAGTTAAGGATTATTAATCCCTTTGTTTAATGGACACGTGGATGTTTGAACACCCCCCTTGAAAGGTTGGCAATATAAAAACGGTAGAATGCAATGATAAAGTCTTGGGATATACTGGCTTGTCCCCTTTTTTCGATTATTTTTCATGTGCTATTATAAGTTAAAAGTGGCGCAATTGCAAACCCCACTCGCGTGGCCCCGCACGGGCGGGGAGCCGACTAGCCGCTGCGCGGGGGGACGGCGTCCCCAGCCTATAACCGGCTTCCCCGCAGAGGCAGCGTGTGAGCGCTTTTGATTTTAAATAATTAAAAG
>JAGLSW010000552.1 GCA_023135565.1 Candidatus Aminicenantota bacterium
GGGGGCCTCGGCATACCGAACCTCCAAAAAAGTTTGAACAAAACTTTTGTTAATTGAAAAGCCCCCCTCATAGGCTCCCCGCGCTGCGGGGTTGAAAAAGTCACGAAGCCTTGTGCACCATGTCTATCCGGTGAACAACAACCCTGCTTCCAACGAGGAACATCCTCCAGCCTTCGGCGACCCCACCACGTGGGGAGGGCAGTCCCTGCCGCGAAACGACTTGTCGGCTGGGGACGCCACGGGCTTGAAATTTTGTTGTTTTTTCTTTACAATAGCTTATGCTGTTTGAATATCACGAAATCTTATTTCTTAGGAGATAGACCATGAAAATTTTTAAAAGAATTTTGACCGGCTTTATTATAGTATTATTATTGTCTATTATTGCCGCCCTAATTTTTCGCTACCACATCGCAAACAGGGCAATCCCCGACTATAACCGGCAAGTCGAACTGCGGGGCATGAAAGATAAAGTGACAGTCTACCGCGACCGGTTTGCTGTTCCCCATATCTACGCCCGGAACGAAGAAGACCTCTACCGGGCTGTAGGTTATGTGTCGGCGCAGGACCGCCTGTGGCAAATGGACCTGATGCGCCGGGCCACGACAGGCCGGTTAGCCGAAATTTTCGGGGCGGAATTCGTAGAAACAGACCTGTTGATGCGCTCCCTGCGCATGTCGGAGAAATCAAACTTAATGCTGAAAAAAATGGACCCGGAGATAATACCAGCCGTGGAAGCTTTCGTGGACGGAGTCAATCAATTTATTGAAGAAAATAAAGACAAACTACCGCCGGAATTTGCTATTTTAGGATACGAACCCGAAAAATGGGAGCTTTACCATTCTTTAAACCTGGCCGGGTATATGGCCTGGGATTTGACTTTTGCCTGGGACATGGAAGTATTGTTGTACAAACTGAAAAAAAAAATCGACCCGGACAAGTTTGTTGAGATGCTCCCGGACATGGTCAACCATGACACATTTGTTGTTCCCGGTTTTTCTAAGAATAGTGTTGCCTCCGGCGGCAAGGGGGGCTTTTTTGAAAAAGCGCCCCCCTTGCCCCCCCCAAAAACTTTTGATTATAGTAATTTTATAAAATCAAGAGCGTTGTTGCCGGAGGCCGAATTGGACTTAATCGCCGCGCTTTTACCTGCCGCCCAAAAACTGCAAGAAATCGGCGCCGTGGTTTTCGACGGCAGCAATAACTGGGTAGTTTCGGGGGAAAAGAGCGTCACCGGGAAACCTATTTTTGCCAACGACATGCATTTAGGTTTGTTTGCTCCCGGCATCTGGTACCAGATGCACCAGGTAGTAGAAGGCAAAGTAAACGTCACCGGGGTTATGCTGCCCGGTCAGCCTTTTATTGTTGCCGGGCACAACGAGCGCATCGCCTGGGGTATGACTAATGTTATGGTAGACGATATGGATTTCTATGTAGAGAAAGTTGACCCGGAGCAGCCGCACCGGTATTTTTTCAATAGCCAGTGGCGGGAAATGGAAGTCAGGAAAGAAAAGATAAAAACCAAAGAGGGCAAAGTTATAGAAAAAGAACTAAAATTCACCCACCGCGGCCCGGTGATTTCTTTATTTCATGATGTTTCCGACCGGGTTATTTCCATGCGCTGGGTGGGAAACGAGTACAGCAATGAAGCCAGGTCGCTTTACTTAGTGAACCGGGCCGGGAACTGGCAGGAATTCCGGGAAGCGATGAGCACATTTATCTCGGTCAGCCAGAATGCCGCCTATGCCGATGTAGACGGCAATATCGGCCTGCAGGTCTGCGCCGGTGTTCCTATCAGGAAAGGCAGTGCCGGTTTCCCCGTCCCCGGTGAAACCGATGAGTACGACTGGACCGGGCTTGTCCCTTTTGAAGATCTGCCTTACATTTTTAACCCTGAAAGCGGGCATGTTTCTTCGGCCAATAATAGAAGCGTGTCCGGTGAATATCCTTATTATATCAGCCGCTGGTTTATGCTGCCCAACCGCATCGACCGCATTCGTGAACTGCTGGAAGAGAAAGAGACTCTTTCCATAGAAGATATTAAAAAGATGCAAGCCGACCAAAAGTCCAAACACGTGGAAAAACTGCTGCCCGGTATCCTGGAAATTTTGCAGCAGGCCGCTGATTTAAGCCTGCTCGAAAAACGGGTGCTGCAATTGTTAACCGCCTGGGATGGGGTTCTCGACCGGGAAAGCGGCGCTGCCCTGATTTTTGAAAAAATGTATTTAGTATTGGTAAAGAACCTGACTAAAGATGAGTTAGGAGACGAAATGTTCGACCGGTTCAAAGGCAAGCGGCTGTTGATCCAAAATTTGATACTCAATGTGTGGCGGAACCGGGAATCCGGCTGGTGTGATAATATAAACACTGAAGTTAAGGAAACTTTTCCTGACTGGGTGCTTGGTAGTTTTAGGGAGACCGCTGTTTTGTTGAGTGAAGAGTTCGGCGCGGCCCCCGATAGCTGGCAGTGGTCGAAGGTGCATACTTTTACGATAAAGCATCCGCTTGGCAGTGTATCTTTGTTGGACAAAATTTTTAATTTTAACCGTGGCCCTTATGAAGTGGGCGGTAGTTTTCACACGGTTTGTCCTTATTCTTACTCGCTTGCCGCTCCTTTTAAAGTCGTTAATGGAGCCTCGCACCGGCATGTTTATAGTACAGCCGACTGGGACAAGTCGTGGAGTATTATACCCAGCGGCACATCCGGTATCCCGGCCAGTCCTTTTTACTGCGACCAGACTGAATTGTATGTCCGGGGCGAGTATCACAATGATTTTTTCAGCCTGGAAGCGGTCAAAAAAAACGCAAAGTTCACTACAGTCATTTCGGGTGTGGGGGGCCAATAAGCAGTTTCGCAGCAAGGCAGCGGGTGAGTGCTTTTGATTCTAACCCCGTGCGCAACGGGGAGGCGATGAGCGGCTTCGCCGGGGGACGGCGTCCCCAACCTATGAGCGGCTTCGCCGCAAGAGGCAGCG
>JAGLSW010000553.1 GCA_023135565.1 Candidatus Aminicenantota bacterium
CCAAACTTTTGTAAAAGTTTGATCAAAACTTCTGTTTATTTAGAATCAAAAGCGCTACCTGCTGCGAAGCAACCCGCTTTCGGGCTTGATTTTTCCTGTAATTGCGTTACAATAAGCTTAGTGAGGTATACTATGAAAAAAAAGATTTTTGCTGTTTTTGTGGTCCTGTTTTGTTTCGTTATTAGCGGCTCCGCGGACAAAATACCGATGAAACCCGCGGACCTCTACAAAATCCGGAAGGTTTCCGATCCGCGCCTTGCGCCGGACGGCACACAAATCGCCTATACGGTGTCCGTGCCCAGTCTAAAAGAAAATAAGCACAACAGCGACATCTACTTGATTTCCACAGCCGGCGGGAAACCGGAACAGTTGACCGCCCGGCCCGGCAGGGACAGTTCCCCGCGCTGGTCGCCGGACGGCACACAAATCGCCTTTATTTCAAACCGGGACGGTACCGCCAACATCTACCTGATCCCGGTCAAAGGCGGCGAAGCCAGGAAACTGACCGCCTCTAAAACCGGCCTATCCTCGCCCATATGGAGCAGGGACGGCAGACATATCCTCTGCAAATCGCGGGTGCTTCCCAAAGGGAAAAAGAACCTCGAAAACCGCACTAAAGAGGAACTGCCGAAATGTGAAGCCCGGACTATCGACCGTTTGCTTTTCCGGCAGTGGGACGCCTGGTTAGGAGACGAACGCAATCACCTTTTCTTAGTGGATTGCAAAGACGGTTCCATGAAGGAATTGACTCCCGGCGACTATGATGTCCCGCCGGTATCTTTATCCGGCGCCCACGATTTCGATATTTCGCCCGACGGCAGAGAGATATGTTTCGTACGTAATGACGACCCGCTCCCGGCAATCAGTACCAACCACGATATTTTCCTGTTGGCTGTGGCCACTTTAAAAGAGACAAAGCTCACTACGAACAAAGCGTTGGACACCCAGCCCCACTATTCCCCGGACGGCCGCTATATTGCCTATGCAGGCATGAAAAAAGCCGGTTATGAAGCTGACCGGGAACGCCTCTTTATTTACGATCGAAAAACCGAAACGCACACCAACCTGACCGAAAAATTAGACCGTTCGATAGGCGCTATTACCTGGAATCCCGACAGCAAAAAGATTTATTTTACCTGTCGTGACCAGGGCCGCGGCTCCATTTACCGCGTGGATTTAAAAGGCAATATTAGAAAGATCACCGACAGCGGTTATAATGTCAGGCCTGCCGTCACGCCCGACGGCAAGAAGCTGGTTTTCCTGCGTTCTTACAATCATATGCCTTACGAGGTCTTTACTATGGCTGCAGGCAGTAAAAAAGTCAGGCAGTTAACCTTTGAGAATGCCGGTTTTTTGGCCCGGTATGATCTCCCCAAATTAGAGGATTTTTGGTTTGCCGGGGCGGGAAACACCAAAGTGCACGGTTTTATCCAGAGGCCGCCGGGATTTGAACCGGGGAAAAAATACCCCGTGGTGCTGACTATTCACGGCGGACCGCAGAACATGTGGTCGGACCGGTTTATGACCACCTGGTTTACTTTCCAGTTGATCTCGTCGCCCGGTTATGTAGGGGTTTTTATTAATCCCCGGGGCAGCAGCGGATACGGTTCTCTTTTCCGGGAACAGGTAAGCAAGGACTACGGCGGCCGCTGCTATACCGACCTGATGAACGGACTCGATTACGTGCTTGAGAATTACGATTTTGTGGATAAAGAGCGCTTAGCGGCAGTGGGCGGTTCTTTTGGCGGTTATTCGGTGAACTGGATTAATGGGCACAGCGACCGGTTTAAGTGTATCGTCAGTCATGCCGGACTTTACAATTTGGTGAGTTTTTACGGCGCTACTGAGGAACTCTGGTACCCGGCCCGGGATATGGGCGAAACGCCCTGGGACGAGCCCGGGGTTTATGCGCAGTGGTCGCCACATCTTCATGCTAAAAAATTCAAGACGCCCACGTTGGTGATTCATGGCGAGTGTGATTACCGGGTGCCTTTTGCCGAAAGTTTGCAGTTATTTACGGCTTTGCAGCGCCGGGGCGTACCGTCCAGGTTAGTGGTTTTTCCTGGTGAAGGTCATGTAATTTCCGGGCCGCAGAATAATGTGCGCTGGTGGCGCGAAATGCACCGCTGGCTGGCCGAATACTTATAGGCAGGGAGTGCTTTTGATTTTAAATCTCACATGCGTGGGGCAGCGTGTGAGCAGCCTTTGCTTCTAAACCCCGTGCGCACGGGGGAGGCGATAAGCGGCTTCGCCG
>JAGLSW010000554.1 GCA_023135565.1 Candidatus Aminicenantota bacterium
ATGAAAAATCGGCATTTTGGCTGCGAAAATCAGAAAACGGACGCACTCATCCCCGGTACGACAGCATAACATATAATGAAAAAAACTAAGCGGCGTCTTTCCAGACGTATTTGTGATGCAGTCCTTTCCCCGATCTTTTATACTTGTATCTCTTTCGGGGTGGCGGCGCGGTTGCGTCTGAGAAGCCCAACAGCCCGGCCAATAATCCTTCTATGTACGGCGGCGTAATTTTACATTCCGGGGAGTTTGCCGTCTCTGAAATAGACCTGCAAATCCCCGGCCGGGGTTTCGATTTCGCGTTCCGGCGCACCTACCGGTCGCAGGTGGTTTATTCCGGCGTTTTAGGCTGGGGCTGGGACCATACCTACAACCGCCGCATCCTAAAAATGCCCGGCGGCGATTTGTTGTACTATGACGGCTCCGGCAGACGGGAGCGTTTCAAAGCGAAAAAGTCCGGCGACACTATCACCGGATACGAAGCGCCTAAAGGGTTTTTCGTGAAAGTGAAGAAGTACGAAGACGGTACTATAAAGCTGCTGCACAGCGATCGGTTTTTGGAGGTTTTCGACAGCTCAGGAAGGCTCATCGAGTTGGAAGACCGCAATGAAAACAGGATGGAATTTTTCTATAATATCAACGGCCAGTTGAGCACTATCGTAGACACCATGGAGCGGAAATTCCGGTTAGAGTATTTTCCTTTCGAGGACGCGGAAGGGGAACGTATGGTTGATTATAAATCCGGGCGGATAAAGAGCATTAGCGATTTTTCAGGCAGGAAAGTGACCTACACCTACAAAGAAGGCAGCGGCGATCTGGAGAAAGTTGATTTTGCCGGGCGTGTCAAAGAGTATACCTATTCTACCGATGCCAAAGACATCAAATTAGCTCACAATTTGCTTACCTACACGGACCCGGAAGGGCAGCAGGTAGTGTCTGTCAGCTATGATACTGAAAAGCAGGATAAAGTAATAAGTATCGACCGCGGCGGTTCTTCCACTTCTTTTGCCTGCGGCGGAAGCGCCTCGGTGACAGACGGCAGCGGTAATTCTAAAACTTTTATCCACAATGATAAGGGCAATCCTACGTCTATCGGCGCAGGTGGTTATTCTACCACTTTCAGCACTAACGACGACGGCTTGATTACCGATGTTACTTACCCCGAAGGAAATTCGGTTAGCTACACTTACGGCGGTTCCGACGAGGACAAACGTTCCAAAGGGAACCTGATCTCCATCCAGGAAAACCCCGGCTGGCGCGGTTCCAGCGACCCTGATGAATTCACCCGCACCACTACGTTTTCCTATGAGAACTATTTTAACCAGGTGACCTCTGTTTCTACTCCCGGCGGCCTCAGCATCTCAAATTCCGACCAGGATGAGCAGGGCAATTTCCGCCAGGTGAGCACCAATATTCCCGGCATCAGCTATAATTATTCATACACCGAACACGGCAGGCTGCAATCGGAAACCGGGCCTTTCGGTTTAACCGGCAATTACAGTTACGGTAATAACGGCAAAGGGTATCTCGAGCAAATCTCTTCCTCTTATGAAAACGAAAGTTTAAGCAGCGATGAGGTAGGCAACCTGACAGGTTATTCCAGTTCCCGCGGTGTTAGCAGCAGTTATTCGGTCAACGAGCACGGCGAAGTGACCTCTGAATCTACCACAGCCTCCGGCTCGATTTCGCCTTTATCTTACAGCGGAAACTATACCTACAACAAGAACGGGCTGGTCACCGCGGCCTCTACCAGTTACGGCACAGGCGCCGGAATCATACAAAACAGTTCATCTTATACTTATGACCGGCGTTACAACCTGCTCAGCGAAAGCGAGAGCAGCCGCGGCACTACTTCTTACGCCTATGACAACAACGATAATGTAACGAGCATTTCCGGGCCGCTGAGCACTGTATCTTTTAATTATAATTCCAGGGATTTGATTTCGTCCATGACTACAGGCGGCGGAACCGGGGGGCGGACGTATTCTTTTTCGTATGACGGTAACGCCAACATGGTGTCTGCCACCGATCCTTACGGGCATTATACTGCTTATGAGTATGACGGTTTCGACCGGCTGCGACGCACTATCGACCCGCTGAGTAATGAGACAGTGCTGGCTCGCGGCAATTTCGGCAATTTGTTGA
>JAGLSW010000555.1 GCA_023135565.1 Candidatus Aminicenantota bacterium
TCCGGCTTGTCCGGGTTGTGGACAGATAAGTAATTCTCTAATCTAACCTATTTTTTGAAAAACCGCATTTCTTTTCAAGACATGCTAAGGATATCTTTACCACATTATATCTTTTTAAATACTTCTACACTTATACGTACCGACCCCGGTTTTGGTCGGGGCGCCGACTATTTAACGCCGGAGACCGGTTGTGTACTCCCGGAGACAGGTGTCAAGCGCTGCTCCAGCGCCGCAGCCGTTTCATCATTCGTTCGGTTTTTAAATTAAAGGGGAGCGTCTTTTTCAAAGTCCTTGCATTTTTTATTAGAGCCGATTTTTTCACCGGCTGCGTCCCGGCAAAAACGATCTCATTGCAGCGGGTAATACCCCGTAGCAGCCAGACATTTCCGGTTTCCTGTTCGAGCCATTTTAACCGGCTGTCCATCAAAACCCTATCTAAAGGCACTAAGTTGGCAGCCAGGAAGCCTTTTTCGGAAAGACGCGAAACACACTCCTTGAAAAAAAATTGGTTGTCCACACTCTCGGACAGGTCGATGCCGCAGTAGGTATCTAAAACGATCAGGTCGTATTTGTTTTTTGTGCGGCAAATAAAGTCCGAAGCGTCAGCGATGAATACACGCAGTTTAGACGAAACTTGAAAATCAAAATAATCTTCCGCTACTTTTAACATTTCCGGGTCGATTTCTACCACATCCACGCCGGCTTCCGGGAAGGTGGCGTTTAAGATTTTCGGCACCACGCCGCCGCCAAGGCCCAGGGCCAGGATAGAAACCGGCGCCGGGCAGAAAAGTAAACCGAACAACAAGCAGAGGTTAAATTCTAAGTGTGGTTTCAAAGGGCTTCCCAGGTTTATCTCCGACTGGATAATGTCTTCCGGGCTCAACAGGGTGATGATGTGCCCCCGCTGTTTAACGGTAATATCGTTATACTGCGTTTTTTTCTTATAAATCGTTTTTTCTACATTAAATAAAGTCATTGTTAACCAGGTGATATTTTACCATTTTTATTAATATCCTGCAAAGTTTTTCACCCCAGAGCGCTTTTTTTTTTAACTTAGTCTTGAAAAATAAATAGAATTATGGCATCATTTATCAAGGTAAATATTATGAAAAAAAACAAAGTTACAAGCAATAAACAGCAGCTATGTCGCGGAGGTGTGAAAATGAAAAAAATCTCTTTTATTTTCCTGTTATTTGTACTGATCGCCGTGAGCGTCTCGATCTCCATCTACAGCGACGCGGAAACCGATTTTACCGGCTTGCTCAAAGGTGAAAAAATAATCTCCTCGCCGGGAACATTCGCCTTAGGCAAAGGCGATTTCGATCCAAAATCCACAGCCTTCCTCGATAAGCTGGGCGTTTTTTTACGGAAAAACCAGGGATTGATCATCGAGATCGGCGGCCATACGGATAACAGCGGTACAACAGCCATCAACCGCAGGCTATCCTTAGCCAGGGCTCAAAAAGCGCAGGAATACCTAATTGGAAAAGCAGGAATAGAAAAAAACCGCCTTCTTGTTAAAGGTTATGCCTCCGCCTCTCCTATCGCCGACAACCGCACAGCGGCAGGAAGAGCAAAAAATCGACGCATCGAAATCACACCTCTCAAAAATGTAGACCCGGCCGGCAGGGTGACCTATATCAGGCGCGATGTGTTGACCAAAAAACCCGATATGGTGGATTTTGCCCGGGCTTCACTGAACCAGGGTTTATATCACTTAGATAGATTGCTAACCAGACGGCAATCGAATGCCAATATCACTTTTCAAGACCTGAGTAAAATTAACTTAGGCCCACAGTCTTTGATGATTATGTACTCGCTGTTAGAAAAAAACCTGCAATTGCCCCGGAAAAAGAACGTTCGCCTGTTGACCGGGGGCCTGCGTACCAAACTAAATAAACTCAAAAAGGCTTTACGGGTGGAAACCCCTTCCTGCGTTGTTAATTCAAATTCAGTAGAAATCCTGGTAGGTATCGACAAAAAGAAAAAATCGGCCTTATCGGTTTTCGACGGCAGTTCGGAGATCGAGGCCCAGGGAAAAACCGTCGCAGTACCCGGAGGTTACGGCACGGTTGTGGAGATGAATAAACCGCCTGAGCCACCGCAGCCGCTGCCTGCTGCCCCGCGGTTGATCACACCGCTTAACGCGGAAATTTCTTTAACCGGCGCCGGCGATAAAGATACGGCAGTAGTACGATTCCAGTGGCAGCAGGCTGAGGGCGCCTACCATCTGCAGGTGGCCCGGGATGACGGTTTTGAAGAAATAGTGGCGGACCGGATCCTCGATAACAACAGCGCAGTTCTCGATTTTACCGCAGGCGCTTACCACTGGCGAGCGGCTGTGGTTAATAAACGGGGCATCGAAGGTTATGCCGCCCACTCGATTTTTACGGTATCGGGCCAGCCCCCTACCCTGCCCCTGCACATTACACCCGGCCCGAAAGAGGTTATCAGGACAGAAAAACCAGCGCTCACAATTTCCGGCAAAACCCTGCCCGGAGCGCAAGTCTTTATCGAAGAACAAGCCCTGTTGATGCAGCAGGACGGCGCTTTTTTTACCCGGGTCTCTTTAGGAAGGGGCTGGAACGATATAAGAATTCGCGCTTCCCACCGGGACTACAAAGATAAAACTATCTGGATAACTGTTTATCGCCGAGTGTTTTCTGAATCCGCACTGATCTTAGGCTACCGCTTCGACTATGCGCTTAAAAATGAAAAAGCGGATGATACCTACGCTTTCCAGGTAGGAAAAACCTTTCGCCTCACTTCCCGTTTTGAAAGCGAATTCTCCATCGGCCTATCCAGGCTGCAGTGGCAGGACTTTCCCGGTGTTTATAAAAGAGATGCATTAGCTATCCCGCTCAGCGCCGAGCTCCACTTTATGTTCGGCAAAGGCCCGGTGGTGCCTTATTTGAACGCGGGAGTAACCGGTTATCTTACTTTTGCCCGGTACCGGTATGAAGATAAGACAGGGACGAAGTTTTTTATTTCCCCGGAAATCGGCGTCGGTATCTCTTTCCCCGTATCGAAATCGGCGGCCAGGTTAGAGGTCAAATATGCGCCCCTGCTTAAAAGCGAACCTTTTTATCCACGTTTGGCGGATCGTTTGACATTTATTTTAAAGCTCCTATTGTACCGAAGCAAGTAGGGCAAGCGGAAAACGCCGTAAATCCGTAATTTGTGGGCCAAAATTAGAATTCCATTTTTTTTCTTTCCCGGTTGAAATTTTTTTGTTGATGATGTATATATATATAGCGGAGCAATTATGAAAAAAAGAGTGAACATAACAATCGACCAGGATTTATATGACTCGGTAGGTGCTATCGCCGGTCATTACAACGTAAGCATTTCCGAAATAATAGGACAATCGTTGCGCTCCTGGTTAAACAAAAAAAAATATAGAGGTGGCGAACCGGTATTGTTAGCAGAGGACGAAAAAGAACTGTCCGATATTCTTGCAAAGGATGATTTCGTTTCATCGGAAGAGGTAAAACACATCCTCGGCCTATGACAATAACCTACAGCAAAACAAGCATCAAATATTTGCAGCGCATAGAGAAAAAAATGTCCCAAAATATAGTCATGGGAATTGAGAAATTACCCGTTGAAGGCGACATAAAAAAAATGAAAGGACAACACCTCGAAGATATTTACCGGTTGAGAATCGGGAAATACAGGGTTCTATACTTCCTTGAAAAAGAAACCGTAAAAATTTTGAAAATCGACACAAGAGGAGATATTTACAAGTAAAGTCACCGGGGAAATTAAGGTTCAGGAAATCTTTTGATTTGAGGCAATTTTTTTTAGCCTGACCCCTTTTTCCCCCCGATACCGGTATGAAGATAAGACAGGGACGAAGTTTTTTATTTCCCCGGAAATCGGCGCCGGTATCTCTTTCCCCGTATCGAAATCGGCGGCCAGATTAGAGGTCAAGTATGCTCCCCTGCTTAAAAACGAACCTTTTTACCCGCGTTTGGCGGATCGTTTGACATTTATTTTAAAGCTCCTATTGTATCGAAGCAAGTAGGACAAGCGGGTATTGGTTCCGGCGCAGCACACTAAAATTAAAGACCTGCTCCTCTCGATTCTGATTCATTTCGAAGGCATTAGGCATAGACGAAAACCTAACGCATGATTGCGCTCTTCTCGATCGTATGTTTTACGGGAAGTGCATCGGATGTACCGGTCATTACTGTAAAAACTGCCGCCGCGGGCAGCCCGGTTGTTTTCCTTCCCGGGAGAAGCCCCCCCGTCACACCATTCTTCCACATTACCGGCCATATTCAATAATCCATAAGGGGAAGCACCCCGGGGATAAACGTCTACTTTAACTGTTTTCCGGGAAGGAGAAAAAAAGTTTGCCAGGTTATTACCGGGTCTTCCAGCGCCCCAGGGATAGAGACGACCGTCTGTTCCCCGTGCTGCTTTCTCCCACTTTTCCTCTTCGGGAAGTTTAAAGTTCAACCCGGTTTTCCGGGACAACCACTTGCAGTATGCCGCCGCATCATCCCAGGATATGCCCATCACGGGGTATTGGTCATCCACCCGGTTCTTGTAATAATCATCGCTCCCGGTTTCGACATTGACAGGATTTCCTTTTTCCAGCCATTCGGGTTTATGGGATGGGTTTCTGCGTGCAAATTTTTTGTACTGACTTACTGAAACCTCATATTTACCCAGCCAATACCCGGATAGGACAGACCTGCCTATACCGGAAAATATAAATTTACCTGCCGGGATAAAAACCAAAACAATGTCATCTCGAAATTCAGCTTCCCAGTATTTCCGGTCGTTTTTCTTTATTTCCTTACCTGTCTTATATACTGCCCTGACATCACCCGGCATAGATTTTATAAATCTTATCTTTTTTTCCAGGTATTGCAGGCTGCTGCCCGGTTTTATCGTTTTGGCTATTGATAAATTACCTTCTGCTTCAAGGGGGTTCGCGTCTTTACAATAGGCTTCCGCAGCAGACACGCAGCCTGCATATATTTCGTTTTCAAGTTCCGCTGTTTTTTGCGTCCCGCTCTGGTCTTCGATTTTTTTGGCTTCGGTTTTAGCCATTTTCACACTTTCATAGGCTTTCTGAAATTCCCCATTCTTGACATATTCTTCCGCATCGGTAGTATGTTTCACGTATTCTTTGTATTTTTTCAGAAAATTTTGGACTTGTGAAATAAGCGGTTTAGTAACGTCGTTTTGGGGAATATCCCCATATTTATCCAGGAACTTAAGGCACTCCGCGATCTTCGTATCCAGCCCGGCATTACCTCCTAACAAATCTTCCAGTTCCCCGGAAGCTTTTTCTACTGCCGGTTGATGCCTCGATGCTTCGATCTTAGAGGAGAGGTCATTGATTTCAGAAGAATTTTTTATCTTCCTGGCTTCATTCAAATTATAATAGGCTTTGTCCAGTTCGCCTTTTTCATAATATAGTTTGGCATTTTCTAAATATTCTTTGTAACCGGGTTCATTGTTCCCGTTGGATGAAAAGATAGACATATAAATAACCGCTGCGGCAGCTAAAACCGCTAAAATCCCAAAAAGGTATAGAAAATATTTCCTTATTTTTCTTTTTGGTCTTCCTGTTCTTACTGCTGTTAGGTTGTCTTTTTTCTCTTTCGCTTTTGCTTTTGCCGCTTTTTCCGCAGCGAGACTTTTTTCGATTTTTTCTAAATCTACCAGCAGGTCCTCTGCCCGGCTGTACCTGTTTTTCGGTTCTTTTGCCAATGCCTTTTTCATTATTCCCCGGAACCCGGCCGGCGCTAAGGGATTTTTTTCTCGCACGTCAGGAATAGGGGTCAACAAATGCCCCTTTATAATTTCGGCAAGCGTTCCTTTATAAGGCACCTCTCCGGCCAACATTTCATAAAGCAAAACACCGAAAGCGTATAGGTCTACCGCGGGGCCGATTTTACTGTGTATTTGAAATTGATCCGGGGACATGTATACCGGTGTTCCCAATGACCTATCAGCCTCCGCCACTGCTGTGCTTTCCGATAGATCTTTTATATCTTTTGCCAAACCGAAATCGATTAATATGGCCCGGTTACTCTCTTTTTCTATTATTATATTGGCCGGTTTTATGTCCCGGTGAACGATACTTACTTCATGTAAACTGCGAACAGCATGGAGTATATCTTTCGATACTGCCATTACTCTATCCATTTCCAGGGGAGAGTTTTCATCGAGGATGTTTTTTAAACTCTTGCCTTCCACGAATTGCATGAGGATGTAGGTAATGTCGATCCCTTCGTTTTTATCCTCTATGCTTTCTACATCATATATCCGCACCACATTGGGATGGTCGATTTTACTGTATACCCTTGCTTCATTGATAAATCTCTTTTTTATCAATGCAAATTTTTGGGGGACGTCCCGGGCATTGCCTTTCTCCAATGTTTGAAGAATATAATTAGAGTCCATTATTTTTAAAGCACGGTTTTGCCTTAAGATTTTATGATGCAGCAGGTATACTTTCGAGAAAGAGCCCTGGCCGAGGAATTTTTTATATTCATACTTTGGTCCTAATTCTTGTAATACGCTCTTTAACGCTTCATCTTCTCTTATTTTCATTTCTCGTTACCGTTATTTCTAAATTTTCGAACATTCTCCATTATTTTTTCTCTACCTTGACAGCGGTCACAAAAACTTTCGACTTCTCCCAATCTGCGCTGCCTGTGTCGAGTACCGGGACATTCGAATATTTCTCCCAATTAATACCGTCAGCAGAAGTTGCCAACCGGACAGGATAATATTCGTTCCCTAAGGCTGCCGTATAATACATTTTGTAGCCTTTCGAGTCGTGGAGCACACAGGGATTCATTTCTAAGGTTACACCTTTATCATCAAATACCGGGTTGCCCGCATGTTTGTTCCAATTTATGCCATCGTCGGAGGTGGCATAACCGATTTTAATTTCTTCCCCGGATTTACCCGTATACCACATGCGGTATATCTTCTCTTCAAATAAGATGGCCCCGATGACTACGCCATCTTTATCCCATTCGCCGGTATTTCCTTTAGAAAGAACAGGTGTTTCACCATTTTTTATCATTTCCGACAGCGATTGGCCTTCGGACTTTGTGCAGGCATAATAAACATCGTCATTCTCGGAATACCACATTTTATAATAGCCATCTATATAAAGCATTGGTCCCGGGAATTTGATCTTGCCATTGTCTAATGTCATTTTCACCAACCCGTATCTATCCCATCGATTCAGACTTGCCGTGCACGTATAACCGATTTGATAATCAAGACCGTTTTCATTATTTTTGCTACCTCTGAACAACATATGAAAATAATTCCCATCATACACGATGAAAGGTTGACTGGATTCGAACTCATTAAAACTTCCTTTTTTTCCATGAGGGAAAACCGGGTTGCCTTTATACCGCTCCCATTTAATTCCGTCGCTTGAAACCGCAAGACCGATGCCACCGCCGGAGGTGTCGGCATTGCCCGGTTTACCGCTATACCACATCCGGTATCTTTGGCCACTGCTAATTATCCCGGTTCCCAAAACAATCAAAATCACTGCTGTGATTAAAGCAAAAATTAAGCCCAGAATAACCCTTTTCTTATATTGCCGAAAAAACAGCGAAATTTTCTTCTTATTCTCCGGCTTTACTTTACCCTGATATTCGACTATGGAATCTTCATGTATTTTTTGATCTCCAAATAATTTTTCGTAAACCTCCTCCATATTGCGATATCGTTTTTCCCAATCTTTTTCAAGACACTTCATCATTACCGTTTTGGTGTTCTCTGAAATCCCGGCAATGGTAAAATGACGTTCCTGTATTTTTTCCAGGTCCATTTTTGATGGAATTTTCCCCATAAGCAATTGGTATAAGAGTATGCCAAATCCCCAAACATCGGTCTGTTTATTTTCCTCATTCAAGATTTCTTGCAATTGTTCAGGGGGGGCAACAAGTAATGTCCCGGAGCCCATTGCCCCTTCCCCTGTAATTACGGAAATCGACTTTTTTATCTTAAGGGATAAACCGAAATTAATTATCTTCACCATATTGTCAGGTGTTCGAATCATAATATTTGTATCCTTCAAATTCCGGTGGATCGCTCCATTCCGGTGGGCTTCGATTAATCCTGAAGCCACCTGCCTCATTATCTTTAGAGCTTCCGATTCTTTTAATTTTTGCCCCCGGCTTGATTCCAACTTCTTTCTAAGAGTAAAGCCATTTATATATTCCATTACGATGAAATTCAAATCCCCATCCCTTTCTAAACCGTAAAATTTGACTATATTACGATGAGAAAGGTCTCTTGTTTGGAGCAATTCATTTTTTATTTGATCGAATTCTTTTTTAATGAGATTAT
Organism: Candidatus Aminicenantota bacterium; assembly: GCA_023135565.1. Lineage (GTDB taxonomy): Bacteria > Acidobacteriota > Aminicenantia > UBA2199 > UBA2199 > JAGLQA01. The sequence continues at coordinate 8,344 of JAGLSW010000555.1, forward strand.
ATTGAGGCGGGAATAATTTTATTGCTTTTACTTCTCCTTCCGTGTTGTCTAATACTTTGAAAACGCTTCCTCTTCCGCCAGCATCGATAAGATATTCTACTATATACCTATTGCCCACAAGTTCTTGACCGATCAGGGATTCCGGATCAAAGACCACTTCATGTGTTTTAAATAAAAGTTTCTCTACATCAGGCCGTGCTTCAGGGTCGATATTTACCATATTTAAAATCAATTCATAGATTTTATGCTCATTTCCATGTATTTTGCTTGTTTCTAATTTCTTCTCCAGTTGTTTCTTAAAAAAGTTAAATATCCTGAAGTTTTTGATAAAGAGGTTCTTTATTCCTTCATTCATTATTGTTAGGTGTTTGTCGCCAAATAACTCCTGGAAATATCCTTGTTCTTCATCCGACATATCGTTTTCTTCTTGAATCAAATTGAAAGGACGTTCACTTCCGGCAAAGAGTTCACAGAAAGCGACCCCGGCAGAGAAAATGTCGCATTTGCCGGACACACTTTCCCGATCCAAAAATAACTCCGGCGCCATATATCCGGGAGTTCCACAGATAAAGGGGCTACCCTTAAAATAATCCTCCTTCTTCAAGTAGTATTCAAAATCACCGATTTTCAATTGATTATTCACGAGAAATAGGTTATCCAATTTTATATCAAAATGTATACGGCTCCTTGAGTGGATCACCTTTAAACCCTTCAAAAAATGGATAAACCATTTCAGTTTGTTTTCAAAACTTTCTTCTAATTTATCTATAAGAGTAGAATCAGCCGGTTCCCATGTACTCACATACACATCCTTATTAAAAGAAGTTTTCTCTTTACCTCTAAAAAAATGTTCTGTGAGAATAGATGGATGAAGAAGTTCCAGGAGATATTTTCTATATTCATCTCCCATTATCATCCTTACCGTTTTAAGTTTTTCTTCGAAATCATCTTTCTCATAACTCATCCTGAGAGCAGCGAATTTGTTCTTATCTAAAGCTAAAAAAACATATCCATTGCAACCTTTACCAAGAGTTTCACGAATTTTAAATGAACCGCTCCCGCATTTAGATATTTCCACTGATATCTTCTCACAAGGTTCATTATTTTTTACTTCTTCATAGAACTTTTCCAAACTTATAGATTCCATGCTTCTCCTCCTAATTTTAAAGAAATACCATATGTCATCAATTTACTGTCTCCTAAAACTCAATATATTCATACGTAAAACTCAGCGGCCTAATAATTCTCTTTAGTACGCTGTTATATGTCAAATTTTTTGCTCTCATAGGCTTTAATAATACCATATTTAATTCTCTTTTTCAATCTCTCGAAATTTTTTTTTCGCCTGATGAAAAACTGTTAATGAAATTGATTCCAGGTCATTACCCGGGAGCAGTGGTATAAGAAAATTTTGTAAGATGATGCAATTCGAAAGCTAAAACTGTTGAAACCGACAGAGTTTTAGATTTATTGTTAAACAGCCCTGCTGTTATATTGCCAATATTTCGATTTAAGGAGTTGACGATTTTCTATGATCACCCATACAAAATCACGCATTAGCCTGAACGGAGAGTAGCTGGTTTTTTCAATTATTTTTCAATTTTTACTATTGACACAGCGCAGTATTAACGTTAAAATACAGTCATGAATAAAATGATTTCTGTGAGTGGGTGCAATATTATTTTTTCTACGGAGCCTAAAAGCTGTAACAAGGATTCTTTTTTTAACGGTTTTTTTTATATGTATAACACGAAGCGTAAGGGGGCGCTTACTGAATACCCCCAAAAAAAGGAGTTGTATATGGAATTCAAAATAATTTCAAAACGTTTATTATTATTGGGATTAGCAGTCCTTTTTAGCCTTTTATCGGTAGTAATGGCTGCTGCACCCCAGGGAAATCAACAGGATATTTCTTTCAGCTCAAGTTATGCATTAGTCATCGGCATCGACAATTACAAAAACGACAAAGATTGGCCTTCTAAAGGTAAAGCTGTATCCGATGCTATATTGGTGGGAAATGAGCTTGAAAAATTAGGATTTGATGTTACCTATCGAATTGCCCTTGATTTAAAGGAACTTGAAAATAACCTCAGAAAATTTTTCAATAGTGTAAAGATCGACAATAAATCTCGTTTATTTATCTGGTATTCCGGTCATGCCCATACGATAGATGGTGAAAGCTTCCTGGTTCCGGCAGATGCTCCCCCGGAAAAGGATAAAAATTTTAAGACAAAAGCGTTTCCGGTCAGACGTTTCGATGAATTTTCGAGAATAACAAAGGCGAAGCATGTATATATGGTGTTTGATTCATGTTTTTCCAGCATGGTATTTATTAAAGAAAGCAGGGATTCACAGGCACTGAAGATACCGGTTGCTTCAATGTTAAGGTACCCGGTACGTCAATATCTTTGCTCCTGCACTGATAAACAGGGGAAACAGAAATATCCCTCTTTTCAGGAGATGTTTATCAAAGCTCTTCGAAATGAAGAAAAGGCCGACGGCAATGAAGATAATTATCTTACTGCCGGGGAGATTGCTTCATTCATTAAAGACAATGGAAAAAACCAAAAGCTTCAATACGGCAAGCTTAAACTTAAAGGTGTTAAAGAGGGAGAATTTGTATTTTTAGTAAAGAGCTTTTTTAAAGACCCTCTAAGTGTTGGAGGTGAAGGGCCAGAAATGGTAAAAATACCCGGGGGTGTTTTCAAAATGGGCGACTTACAAGGGGAGGGCATCAAAGATGAAAAACCGGTGCATGAGGTAAATGTTGTAAGTATTGCCGTAGGCCTATATGAAGTCACTTTTAAGGAATATGATCGATTTTGTGAAGCTACAGGATACAGTAAACCGGATGCCAATAAGTGGAAGCGTGGCAATCGACCTGTTATTAATGTCTCCTGGGAAGACGCCGTGGCTTATACAGATTGGCTGACTAAACAAACAGGAAATACTTATAGATTACCCACAGAAGCCGAATGGGAATATTTCGCACGCGCCGGTACAGGAACAAACTATTGGTGGGGAAATGAAATAGGGGTGGGAAATGCCTGTTGTCATGGCTGCGGCGCCCGGTGGAGTTGGGATGGAGAAGAGAAGAAAACAGCCCCGGTCGAATCTTTTAATTCTAATCCCTTTGACATATACGATACGGTAGGAAATGTCTGGGAATGGACATGCTCGGAATACACCGATGACTATAATAAAGAAACCAACCGACTTTATAAGAAGGACATCACCGATTGGAAAGATGTTGTCATCCGTGGTGGCGCCTGGGATGAAAAACCTAATAATTGTCGCGTGTCTCGCCGTAGAGGTTGTAAACCGTTTGAAACATCTTCATCGATCGGGTTTCGGGTAGTCATACAGCTAGAAAAGGAGGATAAATAATGTATAAAAAAATTTTTGTACTATTGGGTATTTTGTTTTTAATAACCGGAACATATCTCCGATCAGGAAACGATCCCCAGGAACCCCGAAAATTAAGAATTTTGAGTGTATACCCTCGTAAATTAGCAGTAGAGCGAGTTGGTCTTGAAAAATTTGCAAATGATCTCAAAAAAATAGCAAACACTCAATATGATATCGAAGTCTATTATAATGGAGAAGGAGAATATAAGAATATTAAACCTGATGATGTTTTTGATGAGGTATCGAATGGAAAAGTTGAAATGGGCTTTGGTACTTCTCCCTATTGGAAAGGAAAGGAAATACCGGGGAACATGTTTATGTGTGCAGTCCCCTTTGGAATGAGTGCAAAGGATATGTATGCCTGGTTGTATAGAGGAGGGGGCCTGGAATTATGGAGAGAAATGTATGAACCCTACGGTGTCATACCGTTTTCAATAGGGGATACAGTCGGAGCGATGGGCGGGTGGTTTAAAAAAGAGATAAAAAATATTAAAGATTTTCGCGGTATGAAAATACGCACATTAGCCTTTGATGCAAAAATATACGACAGGCTTGGAGCCGAAGTTCACAAGGAGTTTTCCGCGTTTGAGACTCTGCCTGCTTATGATAAAGGAGCTATCGATGCTTTTATTCTCCTGGGGCCTTACTCCGATAAAAAAAATAATTTCCATAAGGGGCCCAAATACTACTATTATCCCGGTTGGCAGGAACCCTGCGGAGTTATTTCACTTATTATCAATAAAAAAACCTGGGATAATTTGGAGGACGATGTTAAGAAAAAAATTGAAATTGTCTGCAGTAATACCTACCACTACATATATAACCTGTTTGATAGTATGAATTCAAGAGACCTCCAGGAATTAAAGAAAGAAGGTGTACAAATAAAGGAATTTCCACCTGAAGTACTGGATAAATTTAGGAGCTTATCTACAATATTATTAGAGGAAGAAGCGAATAAAAGTCAGTTATCCGCTAAAATTTACCGATCTTTTAAAAAGTTTAAAAAGGAAAATGTCGATACAGAGTGGCGTAAAATTCTTGATAAGGCGGTTCATTACTCTGATACGACGACTCAGAAATTAACCAGCGGTTTGACTGCCAAAAAATTCATCGATGGATTGGCTGGTTCCAAAGTTGCAACAGCCGCGGCGAAGGGAAATAACAGTGTGGTCATCACTTTTAGTGGCGCTGCTTCATTTGGCTCATGGAAATCCAAACCAACACCTGCTTTGGTTTCTGAAATTAAGAGTATAGTGAAAATGATTAACGATTACTCTATTTCTATAAAATGGATCAAGGTAGAGGGACACGCATCCACTTTAGGGGAGGATTGTTCTAATTGGAAAATATCGAAGAACCGCGCCAATACGGTGGCAAAATTATTGACTGATAATGGGATAGATGAGTCTTTAATAAAAACAATTGCTTACGGGGAAGACTATCCGCTAATCTACCCTGATAATACCGAGGGAAAACGGAGAATAAATCGAAGAGTCGAACTCGTAATCGAATATTAGCGAAACAGTTTGTATGGCCTTCCGGCCTGCCCGCTTTTTTTTCATCCCCGTGCGTACGGGGCCTTCGTGCCTTTCGTTCGCTTCATGGGAAAAATTCTTTTTTAGCCTGACCACAACCCGATATGCAGGAACCAAAAAGAATCCGGCTTGCCGCAAAGGTTGACAGATGTGGAAAAAAAGATTATATTAATAAAAGAGTAAAAAATGAATACAAAAAATATAAACGCATCTGTTTCGGAATTGAAAAGGGTTCTGAATGCCTACTTTGGAAATAAGGTGGAACTTTATCTTTTCGGTTCAACTGCCCGTAATGAGTATACTTCAAACTCCGATATCGATATCCTTGTCTTAATTTCCGGGGAAGTAAAAACAGCATTAGAAGAGAAAGTCATCGACTTAGCCTATGATATTGAATTAGAATACGATGTCGTTTTCGGTATCATTGTTTATTCAAAAGAATTCTGGTTATCCGGGAAAGCCCGAGTCATGCCCTTCCACCAGAACGTACAAAGAGAGGCGCTTAGAATATGAATTGGCAAGCGGACCTGATCGCCTATCGCAGGGAGAAAGCTGTCGAGGCAATAGAAGACGCCGCGTTACTATTTGACAAAAAGAGATTGCCTGCCACTGTAAACCGCATTTATTATGCCCTTTTTTATGAGATATCGGCATTATTACTAAACAAAAAACTCTCTTCATCCAAACATGCCGGGATACGTTCCCTATTTAACCAACATTTTGTTAAAGAAGGAATTGTGAAAGTCGAAATCGGTAGGTTTTTTTCACGGATGTTTGATTTTAGACAAAAAGGAGATTATGCCGATTTCGTTCGTTTCGATGAAGCAGAAGTTAAAGAATGGCTCGAAAAAGCCCAAGAATACATCAAAGATTTGGAAGTAATCATAAACCCCTAAAAATGAAAAAAAGAAAAGGCAGTATCCGTTTTCGTTTAATCGCGGTGATTGACAGATGCGGAATTGCCAATTATCAATTGACAATTCGGAGCCGGTGCGTTCGAATGTTACAATGATACAGGAAACCGGCGGGACGTTCTTGCCTTCGGCATCCCTGCCCTCTACGAACGAAAATCTAACATTGCCGGATGCGTGGTTTATGAAAGAGATTCGCATTGGTTTCCTACTTGCCTATCCCCTATTTTTTCTGGGTAACTATTCAGTTTTGGAGAAAATTGAACTCACGCAGTTCATATTTCGTTCACCCGTCCGGGAATTGACCGGCTTGCGGCTCATCTCGCTAAAATTCTAAACTCACTTCGTTCAAACATAGAAATTTTGCCCCTATAGAGTGCGATGGGG
>JAGLSW010000556.1 GCA_023135565.1 Candidatus Aminicenantota bacterium
TAATCAGCGCTTTCGCACCGGCCCCGAAAATCCACCACTTCCCACCACCTTTCGCTACCCGCATCAATAAAGGGTTTTGCCGCACTTTCGCACCATCCGACCACCACCCGGTCACCCTCCGCCACCTTAAAAAAAGCCACGTGGCAAAAAGCAGCACCGACAGCCCCCGGCTTGCTCCAATCAGAAACCCACCCAACAAAGTTCCAGGAGAAAAAAACTCCACGGTATTAATAAAGTTCCCGGAGACTTTATCAAATTTAAGCTGTAACTATTCCGGAAAATTGAAAAAGAGCTGTCCAGTTTTGGAAAAACTGGATAGTTCCGGGAATAAGTTGATAATAGCAAGCCATTCATGGTATAATAATGTTTAGCCCGGACAGCTTGAAACCCGGGAGCTTAACTAAAGGAGCTTTATAGCTCAAGATAATTGTGAGTCGGTTTCGTAGTCTACAATTATAGAAAATTGGAACATTTTCGTAGGGTATCTTTATGAACATAGTTTGGCAAGACTATATCGAATTAAAAATTCTGAAAAAAAAGCTGAGTCCTAAATTCGATTTATTAGACTATTTGGGGCAGGGCGGCTGCGGCAGGGTTTTCAAGATAAGAGATCGAAACCTGAGTAGGGATTGTGCGCTGAAAATACTGAATCTTTATGACCTAACCGAAGAGAGCGATGAAAAAAGAGAAGAAGCCAGGAACCGTTTTATAAAGGAGGCGGAGGCGATAGCCAAATGCAAACACCATAACATTGTTTCGATATATAATATAGGCGGTGAAGATACGTTTCCTTATTTAATAATGGAGTTTATCGAAGGGAAAAGTTTAGACGCCTTAATCACAGAGAAAAAAAGGCTGCAGTTTAAAGAGATATTGAAGATATCCGGGGCTATTTTACCTGCTGTAGGTTATATGCACGAAAACGGTTTGATACACCGGGATTTAAAACCCGATAATATTCTTTTAGAAAAGGAAACCGGGCGGATAGTGATTATAGATTTTAGTATTGCCAGGGATATTTTAAAAGGCTCCCATGCCTCGGAGAAAGGGTATGTCCCGGGCACACCTCCATATATGGCGCCTGAACAATTCCGGGAAAAAATAGTGCCCGGCATCGACATATATTCTTATGGCGTCATCCTTTACCAGATGGTGACCGGGGAGGTGCCTTTTGACGGCAAAACACTGGAGATCATGCAGGGGCACATCAATAACCCGGTGCCCGACATAAGGAAGAAAAACCCTGCTGCTCCGGTTAGGCTGCAGCGGATAATAGAAAAAGCCATGGCCAAAGAACCGCGGCTGAGGTATCGCAAGGCGGAATATTTCTTGAAAGATATCCAGGGCTTAGGAAAAACGGGCAAAGGCAAGAATAAATTTTTTAAAGGCCCATTTTTTGCGGGGAAAAATGGCTTCAGAAAACTGTTTACCGGGAAAGAGCCGGCTAAATCTCCCGGCAGTGAGGGTAAGTATCTCCCGGTGGAAAACATGGAAGCGGTGCTGTTAGATAAGCTGCAGGTATTCTTACTGGAATCGGACAAAGGTTTTGCGTTTATTTCCAGGCGCAGACGGGTTACCATAGGTGATGATTTTTTTATTGTTGACTTAGTGTTTTATCATTATGTATTAAAATGTTTTTTCCTTGTTTATTTAAAAACCGGGCTGTTGAATCATATGGATGAGACCCAGATGGATTTTTACATTCGTTATTTTGAAAAGGAAGAGAAGCAGGAGGGTGATAATCCTACTCTCGGGTTGATTATTTGCTTCGAGGAAGAAAAGATAGCGGTTAAATATGTTCTTCCCAAAAACAGGGGACAAAACAGGGTTTCTGAATATGAAAAATATCTTCCCGCAGAAGAAGAATTAATAGATGAGTTAACCCCGCTGAGTACCGACAACTGATAGCTGGGGCTGAATTGCATTATGAGTGATGAATGATGAGGTGTTGAAGGACTGCCGGAGGCAAACCCTGAAGAATTCTCGAATGCCCGTTTGTCTGTTTAGGGGTTGACTTTTTTCCGGTTTTTTATTATCATGATACCTGTGAAAAATGAAACGCTTAAAGCAGAAGGGTACCAACCTTTAATTTTTATAGCTGAAGACGAGCCTACCAACCTGCGGGTGTTGTACAATATGTTAAAAAAAGGCAATTTCCGTATGGCAGCAGCAGGCAATGGTAATCTTGCGCTTACCGCTATCTCCAAAGCCCAACCCGACCTGATACTGTTAGACGTGATGATGCCCGGGTTAGACGGTTTCGAGGTTTGTGAGCGGCTGCAGAAGGACCCGGCTACAAAAGATATCCCGGTTATTTTCCTTACCGCCAGGATAGATGAAGAAGATGTGATCCGGGGGTTTAACGTCGGGGCAGTGGATTATGTAACCAAGCCCTTCAATAGGGCGGAACTGCTGTCCAGGATAAAGACCCACTTAGAATTAAAGTTCGCCCGTGAATCCTTAAAAGAATTAAACGCCACCAAAGATAGGTTCTTTTCTGTTCTTGCCCATGATTTGAGGAACCCTTTACAGGTTTTATCGTTAAGTGTGGAGTTCTTGCATAAAAAATACAACCTTTGCAGCGAGGACAAAAAAAAAGAGTATATCCAGAAATTATATTCCGGTACCCAGCTTCTCGCTGCTTTGCTGGAAAACCTGCTGGAATGGTCTATGTCACAGCGGGGGGTAATCAAATGCCGTCCTGAGAAATTAGACATCGGTGAACTGGTGGATGGAAGTATCGATCTGACCCGGGAAAGTGCCGAAAAAAAAGGTATCAAAATAATTTCCAGGATTGTAAACGAAACTTATGCCTTTGCCGATAGGAATATGATCCGGGTGGTAATTCGCAATCTTTTATCCAATGCGGTAAAATTCACAAATACCGGCGGCAAGGTAAAGATAAGTGCGTCGGAGAGCGATAATTTTATCGAAATTACGGTTGCCGATACCGGTATCGGCATAAATTTAGAAGATATCCCGGGGCTTTTCCAGATCGATAAGCAGATAACTACAGCCGGAACGCACATGGAAAAGGGCAGCGGCTTAGGACTGATTTTGTGTAAAGAGTTCGTAGAGAAAAACAAGGGTACTATCTCTGTCATCAGCGCTCCCGGGAAAGGGGCAAGTTTTAAGTTTACGCTGTCGCGCCGTGCACTTGTTTAGCGGCCTATATCCTGCCGCCAAAAAATAACAGCGGCGCTTACCGGGAAAGGAAAAAATCGAAGCAGCGCGAAGCTGATGGTTGAATGCCGTCAAAAACAGGACGTTCAGGAAGAGAGAAAACATAACACACCTAACAATTAATCTACATTCGAAGGTTTGTTATGTCGGGACCAAGAAGAGCATGGGTTTCACAAGAGGCGGGTTCTTTTCACCCCGCCGGGGTAGTGGTGCAGGGCCGCAAAGAAGTAGAGTTTTATTTATTCGAGTAATTACTCCTTTATTCTTTCCTTAATATTGCTGGTGGAGACTTTTTGGGTGTAGGGGAGATAGATGATTTTTACACCCACTGCCTGCAAATCGGCTTCGAATTTTTTAAACCGTTCCGTATCGTACCAATCGTCCCCGATAAACATGACGTCGAATTTCAATTTCTTCCACATGGTCAATTTATCTAAGTTGTCCTGGGGAACGGCCAGGTCTACATGTTTTATGCTTTGCACGATTTCGATTCTTTCCTCGAAAGGTATCACCGCCTGCACATTTTTGTAACTTACCAACTCGTCTATGGTTACGCCCACTATCAGGCGGTCACAAAGGGATTTGGCCCGTTTCAAGATATTCAGGTGGCCCACGTGAAAGAGATCGAAGACACCGCTGGTAAAGCCTAGGACTAACTTTTTTTCTTTTTCCATTGTTTCCAATAATATAACATATAGACAACCGCTGTCAACCAAAAACGGTAACTATCCAGTTTAAAAAAAAAGGTTTTCCCCTTGAAATTATTTTCCTATCGCTATAAAATAATACATGGAAAAAAAAGAAAAGAAACCGCCTGAATTTAGTTTTCGCAAGTCTTTGAAAGAGGAGACCAAATACCCTATTCTCAGCTATCTCAGGGTAGAGAGGTATTTCACCCGCCCCCTGGCTTCGCTGATCGTGCGCGCTGTTTTTAATACCCGTGTAACGCCCAACCATCTCACCTATGTCTCTTTTTACATGGCTGTTATTGCCGGTGTTTTTTATTGTTTCGGTGAACCCCTGTTTTTTATTTTTGGGGGGATTTTCACCCAATTGTCCTCCGTCTTCGACTGCGCCGACGGGCAGTTGGCCCGGTCCAAAGACATGTGCACCCGTTTCGGGGCCTACTTAGACCTTATTTTAGACCGGCTTTCGGATTTTTTGATTTTTACATCGATAGCTGTCGGTTACTATATTTATTCGGGCAATTTAATATTTTTCCTGGCGGCGCTTTTCGCCAATGCTCTCTATTTTCTACAATTGAATCTCTACTACATTTCCCTGGCTTATTTAGAGGATAAAAAAACCGGGCAATCGGCAGCGGCCAGGGGTTTAGCGATTTTTATCATATTTGTGTTTTCTCTATTGAACCTGCTGGACATCATTATTTTGTTGGTTTTGGCACAGGTGATTATCAATGTCGTTTATAGGGCCATTCATTTTCCCGGTCTCAACCGCGGCGATTAGATAATCGGCGCTCGCGCCGCGCCACAGGGTGCGCTTTTGATTTTCGCTGGAGCTGTTCTACCCCCGGCAGGGGCCGCAGGGCTTGAATAATTTTTAGAAAAAGTATACAATTCAACCATGAGTTGGTATCTTACTTTGCCTGTTACTTTCCTGTCACTGATCATCATATTTTTCTACTTAGCAAAGAGAAGAGGCATCTTCTTTAAACTAAAACCCGTTATCCCCTACCTACTCACCCTACTCTACCTCAGCTTGCCCATAGCTGTACTCAAAATCAATTTCGTAGCCAAAATTTTCCAATCGGAAGAGTTGGATTTTGTCCTCTGGCTCTTAATCTTGTTTTTTTCCCTGGTTGTGCTGGTAAAAATCTCTACTTTCCTGGTATTCGATTTCCTGCTTTCGATTAAGCGGGACACGAAGAATCTAAGGCTGTTCCGGGATATATTCGTCATCATCCTGTATATCATCGGGCTGCTGTTCATCGCCAATTACTACCTGAACATGAAAATAACGGTTGTCCTGGCTTCCTCCGCGGTGCTGACAGTAGTTATCGGTTTCGCTCTCCAGGACTTATTGGGCGACCTTTTCTCCGGTGTCGCGTTGAACTTCGAAGAATCGCTAAAAACCGGCGACTGGGTCAGGATCGGCGAATTCGAGGGCAAAATCGAACAACTGCGCTGGCGGGCCATTATCCTGCGCACTGTGGACAACGTGTTGATTTTGATACCCAACCAATTAGCGTCTAAAGAAAAAGTTGCCAATTTCGGTTCCGCGGTGGAGAGTTTTGCCCTGCGGCTGGGTATCGGAGCCAGTTACAAAAACACCCCCGGCCAGGTCATCGAAGCGCTGCACCGGGTGCTGGATTCGGTAGAAGAGGTATTAAAAAAACCCGCTCCTTTAGTTCTGGTCAAAGAATTCGCCGATTTTTCCGTGAATTATGAAATCAAATTCTGGCTGCGGGACTATTCAGTACAGGACATCATCAAAAGCGAGATCCGCAGAAAAACCTGGTATGAATTTAAGCGTAATCATATACAAATTCCTTTCCCTATAAGAGATGTATACATAAAAAAAGAACAAGAAGAAAAAATCATCGACTCCGCTGTGACCGATCTATTAAAGAATAATGAATTGTTTAAAACCATCGGTTCAGAGGGGTTGACCGCCCTGGCGGAAGACGTGGCAATCGGCCTGCACTGCCCCGGGGAAATTTTAATCCGGGAAGGAGAGGCGGCGCGGGATTTCTATTTAGTAATCGAAGGAGAAGTAGAAGTTATCAAAAACAAAAAGGTTTTAGTCAAGCTGGGCAGCAGCGACTATGTGGGCGAAATGTCTCTTTTTACCGGGGAGAAGACCAGTGCCGCAGTGCGTGTATCTAAAGAGAGTAAAATCCTCAAGATACCTTCCGAAAAATTCAAAGAGGCGGTAAAAATAAACGAGCAGACTGCGAAAAAATTATCCCAGGTGATTGCTTTGCGGAAAGCGAAATTATCGGAATTAAAAAAGCGGGAGCCGCTGGATTCACAATTTTTAAAAAAAGACAGTGAAAATATTTTTAAACGCATGAAGAAATATTTCGGTATTTAATTTTCGTAAGAGAGAAAAAAAAGTTCCCGTTTGTTGAAATTTTTCAAAAGTTACTCTATTATATAAGTGTAACTTGATTTTTTGTCTTTTCACTAATCGTTTTTGAATATTTGTTAAAAGAACAAGTTTTTTTCTCAAACCGGTTGGATAAAGAATTCCCGTGCCCCTCATAGGGCGCGGACGCCCCCTTGTATTCATACCTCAGCGAGAACTGCAGTTTTTATATGTCTCTCCGATGTAGAGATAAATATTTTAAAAGGAGGTGATTTTTTTGGAAAAAAAAGAAACGTTGAAAGACGGCACTCAATTAGTGATCCGGGACCTTACCAATGATGACATAGACCGATTGATGGCATTATACGGTACGCTTCCTCTCGCAGACAGGAGATATCTCAGGCTCGATGTCACCAAAAAAGATGTCGTCGAGAACAGGGTTCGTTCCGCGAAAAACAGGGGTGTTACCTGGATCGGCGTATTTTGCGGAGATAAGCTCTGTGCGGAGGGCAGGCTCGAGCTGCCCGGCGAAGAGTGGCGCAAAAAGCACGGAGAAATCAGGTTGGTGGTTTCCTGGAAATTCCGGCGTAAAGGGTTGGGTTTGATGATATTAAGAGAACTTTACCTGCTGGCAGCGGAGAAAAAAATAGAAAAATTGGTCGCTAAAATGATGAGACCCCAGGTAGCGGTGCGCAAGATTTGTCGCCGGCTCGGCTTCCGTGAAGAGACATTGATCCCCGACTATGTACGTGACCAGGAGAGCGAAATCCAGGACTTATTGATTATGACCTGTGACATGAAAGATTTCTGGTCGGAGCTTGAAGCGTTTTATGGCGCTTCCGACTGGCGGCGCTGCCGGTAGTTTCGGGTGAATTAATTCCTGCTGGGAATACCTACTGGGGCCGTGGACCAACCGCAAAATAACGGCACCGGGGATGAGCAAAATAATACCCGCACACCGATGCGCCGGGAACCATCATAAAACTTTCGGTCAACTCGATAGAAGCGAATTCCTTGACCTGCAAAAGTTCGAAAAGTGACTTCTTCAATGCATGATCCGGGCAGGGCGGATAACCGGGCGCGGGCCGGATGCCGCGGTACTTGATCTTGAACAACTCCCCCATAGTCGAATCTTCTTCGGGAGCATATCCCCAAAACTCCTTCCTGACCCGCAGATGCAGCATCTCGGCAAAAGCTTCGGCTAAACGGTCGGCCAGGATTTTTAACATAATGGCACTGTACTCGTCGTTTTTTGCCACGAATTTCGCCGCGGCTTCCGCTGCGCCGATCCCGGCGGTGACGGCAAAAACACCGATATAATCGCTGCGCCCGCTCTCTTTGGGGGCAATAAAATCCGCCAGCGAAAGGTTGGGGCGGTCAGGGGCGTCATGCAATTGCCGGGGAAAAGGAATTCCAGTTAATACTTCGCTGCGCTCTTCACCGGCGTACACTTCGATGTGGTCATAATCTACCGTGTTGGCGGGGAAAAGCCCGGTCACGCCGTCGGCTTCGAGCAAATGCTCCCGGTCTATTTTTTTTAGCATGCGCCGGGCGTCGCGGAGAAGCTTTCGGGCTTCCTCGCCATGTTCGGGGTGCTCCAATATGCCCGGATACGTGCCTTTTAATTCCCAGGCTTTAAAGAAAAAAGTCCAGTCGATGTAACGGCTCAGTTCTTTTATACTGAGCGAAAAACTTGTTTTTTCGCGAAGGTTTTTTGAAGATGAGGAAGCTTCTTCACCGGCTGTACCGGTTCCGCCTGTGGGCGCCTGTATGGAAACGGGTGGGGGCGCAGACTTTTCTACCGGGTAAGTTGAGAATTGTTTTATCCCCAAAACCACCGGCCGCGGCGGGGTGTAAGTTCCCCAGTCAAGCTGCTCCCGGTTCCCCCGGGCTTCCTCTAAAGAACGAAACGTACGCGAAGCGGTGAGTTCCTGTCGATCTTGTCTTATTTTTTCGTATTCTTTTTGTATGTTTGCGATGAATTTAGATACTTGCCTTCGGCGACCAGGGGGGCTTTTTTGTAAAATTGCCCCCCTGGACCCCCCAAAAAACTTTTCATTGGGGGAGTCAAACGCGCCGGTCTCCCGGCTGTGCAAACTCGATGCCATACCAACGGCCCGCGATGCGTCCGGGACATATACCACAGGCCCACTGTACGCAGGGTCGATTTTAACGGCAGTGTACACTTTCGAGGCAGCGGCTCCACCGATCAACAGCGGTATCTTAAACCCCTGACGCTCCATCTCAGCAGCCACATTGACCATCTCATCTAAAGACGGCGTGATCAAACCGCTGAGACCGATCATGTCTACCGACTCCTCCTGCGCTTTTTTGAGTATCTTGCCGGCAGGCACCATCACACCCATGTCGATTATTTCAAAACTATTGCACTGCAATACGATGCCTACGATGTTTTTACCGATGTCATGAACATCACCTTTTACCGTGGCTAATAAGATTTTACCCGCGATTTTGGCCTTACCGGCACCGGAACGCCGCTCCTGCTCCATCACCGGCTCCAAATAAGCCACCGCCTTTTTCATCACCCGGGCGCTCTTAACTACCTGCGGCAAAAACATCTTCCCTGCCCCGAAAAGATCACCTACCCGGTTCATGCCTGCCATCAAAGGGCCTTCGATAACCGCTAAGGACGTGTTGTGCAATTCGAGACTCCCGGCTGTGTCTTCCTCGATATACTTGTCGATACCTTTGACAATGGCGTGACTTAAACGTCGATCTACCGGCTCTTCCCGCCAGATATGGTCTTTCTGCTCTTTCTTCTCTTTGTCTACTAATGAACCCGCCACTTCTAAAAGTCGCTCGGTGGCGTCTTCGCGGCGATTGAGCAGCACGTCCTCGATACGCTCGCGCAGGCCGGGAGGTATCTCTTCATAAACGCCCAATTGCCCGGCATTGACAATGCCCATGTCCATCCCGGCCCGGACACCATGATAAAGAAAAACGGTGTGGATGGCTTCCCGCAGCGGGTTGTTGCCCCGGAAAGCAAAAGATACATTGCTGACGCCGCCGCTTATCAAAACACCGGGGAAAAGCTTTTTCAGTTCGCGCACAGCGGCCAAATAATCCGCGGCATAATTGCGGTGCTCCTCGATGCCTGTGCCCACAGCAAAAATATTGGGGTCGAAAATAATATCCCGGTCGGGGAAACCGGCGCTCTCTTTTAAAATTCCATAAGAACGACTGCAGATTTCGATTTTTCTATCAAAAGAATCGGCCTGGCCGGTTTCGTCGAAAGCCATGACAATGGCTGCCGCGCCGTATTTGCGGATTGTTTTCGCTTTTTCGATAAAGGGGCCCGGGCCCTCTTTGAGGCTGATGGAATTAACGATGCCTTTACCCTGGAGACACTTTAACCCGGCTTCGAGAACGCTCCATTTGGATGAATCCAGCATCACCGGCACCCGGCTGATGTCCGGTTCGGAAGCCGTAAGGTTCAAAAAAACAGTCATTTCCGCTTCGGAATCCAGCAGCCCCTCGTCCATATTCACGTCGATCACCTGGGCGCCGTTTTCTACCTGCTCCCTGCCCACTTCCAGGGCCTTTTCGTATTTTTTCGCCTTAATTAAGCGGGCAAAACGGGCCGAACCGCTGACATTGGTTCTTTCGCCTATATTAACAAATAAAGAGCCGGGTTTAACTACCAGCGGTTCTAAACCGGAAAAAAAACTGTAAGCTGTAGGCCGCGGTTTCGGGCGGGGCGGGATGGATTTTACTGTTTCGGCCACAGCGCGGATGTGCTCCGGGGTGGTGCCGCAGCAGCCGCCTACGATATTGACAAAACCGCTGTTGGCAAAATCTTCGATAACCGCTGCCGTATGCGCGGCGGATTCGTTATAATTGCCGAATTCATCGGGCAGCCCGGCATTGGGGTAGGCGCTGACAAAACAGTCTGCCGCCGCGGACAGTTCCTGGATATAGGGACGCAGGTCGTCGGCTCCCAATGAACAGTTCAGACCGGCGCACAGGGGCTGCGCATGAGCCACCGAGTACCAAAAAGCCGTGGGCGTTTGTCCTGATAGGGTCCTGCCGCTGGCGTCTATAATAGTGCCCGAAATAATAAGCGGCAGTTCTTTTTTCATTTCTTCAAAAAGGGTTTTAACCGCATGGATAGCGGCTTTAGCGTTCAAAGTATCGAAAATGGTTTCGATCAGGAGTAGGTCTACGCCGCCGTCTATCAGACCCCGGGCAGTCTCATAGTAAACCGCCGCCATTTGTTCGAAAGTAATACTGCGGTGTCCCGGGCGGTTCACGTCAGGCGATATAGACAGGGTGCGGTTGGTGGGGCCTAAAGCTCCGGCTGCGAAACGCGGTTTCCGCGGGTCTTTTTTATTAAACTCTGCCGCGGCGGAGCGGGCGATTTCGGCGCTTTTTAGGTTTAATTCGTAGATTAGGTTTTCCATTTTGTAATCGGCCTGGGACAGGGCGTTGGCGTTAAAAGTATTGGTTTCGATGATGTCCGCCCCGGCTTCGAGGAAAGCCCGGTGAATATCGCGAATGACGTCCGGTTTTGTTATGGACAGTAGATCGTTGTTGCCTTTCAGGTCCTGGGGAAAATCGGCAAAACGTTTCCCGCGAAAATCTGTTTCGCTGAGGTTATAGCCCTGGATCATGGTGCCCATGGCTCCATCTAACACCAGGATGCGTTTTTGGAGTAAAGTATTTAGGGTTTCGATTTCAAGCCTCCTGTTTTCGCTTATTATCATTTTATCATGAAAACCCCGTTTTAGGCAAGTTAGGGGTGCGAGTGAGCGCTTTTGATTCTCAATTAT
>JAGLSW010000557.1 GCA_023135565.1 Candidatus Aminicenantota bacterium
AAAAAAGCCCCTCAGTGCCACCTCCCGGCAAGTCTCAAGAGGGGAATTTTAGCTGGTCAATAATCAAAAATTTGGCCCCCGGCAGGGCCGCCGAAGGCAAAAAGTAATTTCATGGTAGGCTAAATTTTCGTGTTTGATTTTTTTTTCCATTTATGTTAAGGTATTATTTCAGTCGGTCAAACCGACAATGGTTAAGCTGGTCAAGCAATAGGTAAACAGGAAGTACTTGCAGCAGATATGGCTAACCGTTGTTTTTAGCTTGAGAGAAACGGATGCTTCCGTAATCTATGAAATTTGAGATAGTTGGACAAATCACAGGGGTTGAAACCATTGCGGTAGGGTCTGGAATTCGGATGCTGCCCTACTTACGAAAAGCCTATGGCCGAGGACGTTGGCGCAAGTTAAAAGGCGATGCCATGGTTCGTTTCCCAAATGGTGCTTTGCGTTCAGTAGAGCTTCATTGGTATGAAGCACACGGTATAGGTAAGAAAGACCTGAAAATTAAACAATACCTGGATGAATGATGAAAGAAATAAAAAAACGCTTCGCTTTATGCGTGGATAATGCTGATTACGGGGTGTCTCTTATTCCCGGAAAGGTATACCGGGTGATCCCGGATCAAAAAGCCGCGAGAGATGATTTTGTACGCATTATAGATGAGAGTGGAGAAGATTACCTTTATCATAAAAGCCACTTCGTTTTTGTAAATTTTCCCAAAACAGTGGAGAGAAAATTGATCGAATTGGAAGCATCGAACAAACAACCGATTATCCACGAGACACGCCCTCATTTATGATATTGAAAAAATTATTAAAACAGCGTTTTTCCAGGACTAAGCTTGAAAAAAAAGCCACCTGCGGTGGGAACTCGAAATATGGAAAACATGCTGTTCATAACCGCCATGTAGTGGCAGAAATTCATTCAGCAGCGCCGGTGCGAATTTGTGATATCGGCGGTTGGACCGACACCTGGTTTGCCGGGCACGGCGCGGTTTTTAACATTGCGGTAAGGCCCTGCGTGGAAGTAAAAATATCCCTGTACCCGCGGGACAAAGACGAACGGGTGACCCTCCACCTGCGAAACTATAACGACACCTATTCCTTAGACCCCGAAAAAATTGCCTATGACAAACATCCGCTTATCGAGGCATCGATAGACAGCATGGAGATACCGGGGGATATTTCTTTAGAGATCGATATTTTTTCGGAAGTGCCTTCAGGCGCTTCGGTCGGCACTTCCGCCGCTGTATGCGTAGCGCTTATACGCGCTCTCGACGCCCTCACCCCGGGTCGTTTGAGCGACCACGAAACAGCCGTTCTGGCCCACAATGTCGAAACGAAAAAATTAGGCCTGCAATCGGGAATCCAGGACCAGCTTTGCTGTGCTTACGGCGGGATTAATTTTATTCACATGCACTCCTATCCCCATGCCGTGGTGCATCCGGTAAAAACAGCGCAAAAAACCCGTTCGGAATTGGAGAAACGGTTGAGTCTTGTTTACATCGGCACGCCGCATAATTCCAGTGACGTCCACGAGAAAGTCATTGCTGATCTGGGTGACGATGCCCGGGACCACCCGGTTATCGAGAAGCTGCGGGAACTGGCGGCTGAAGCCCGGGACGCGGTTAGTGCTGGTGATCTCGACGCCCTGGGCCGGGTAATGAACCGTAATACGGGGATGCAGCGGGCGCTTCATCCGCATTTAGTATGTGACGCATTTGAAGAGATCATCGAGATTGCCGGTTTTTTTGATGTATCCGGCTGCAAGGTGAATGGAGCCGGAGGGGACGGGGGTTCTATCACTATCCTGGGGGATGGCGACACAGAAAAAAAGAAGAAGCTGCTCCGGACCCTGGCGGAGAAGGGTTACCAATCGATCCCGGTCTTTTTGGTAGAGCGAAGCTAATCGCCCCCATGTCGCGGGGAGTCTAAGAGGGGCAGCGGGTGAGGGGGACGGCGTCCCCAACCTATGAGCCGCTGCGCGGCAGGGAGCGCCTTTGATTCTAAACCCCGTACGCACGGGGAGGCGATAAGCGGCTCCGCCGCAGGGTGGTGCTTTTGATTCTAAATGATCAAAAGTTTTGATCAAACTTTTACAAAAGTTTGGCTCCCGGCAGGGCCGCCGGAGGCA
>JAGLSW010000558.1 GCA_023135565.1 Candidatus Aminicenantota bacterium
AAACTTTTACAAAAGTTTGGCCCCCGGCAGGGCCGCCGGAGGCTTTGGGTTTGCGGCCCTGTGGCTATTTATATTATTATCCTGTAAAAATTCGCTGAAGAAACAAATTTTTTTACTTTTCCGGCGTTTTTTTTGCCTTTATAGGTTGGGGTCGCCGACCCCTCGTGATATAATGTTTTATGAATAGAGAATATGACGTAATCGTTATCGGTTCCGGTTTCGGCGGGCCTGCCGCAGCCAAAAAATGCGCCGCCGCGGGACTAAAAACCCTGATGATCGAAAGAGCCGAAAATCCCGGGGAAAAAATCGTATCCGGGTTAACTATACCTTTCCACGGTTTTTTATTCGGCCCTGATTTTATCAGGGACGGCAATCCGCCCATCGAAAGACCCCAGGACGGCGTGATTAACTATATTATCAAAGATATAGACAAGGGCGATATCGACATAGATGACTCGCTGATGATGCCCAAACCCCTGTCGCCTATATTCGTTTTCGGCTACAATGCCTACTGCAAACCCTTTTGTGAATGGGAAGCCCGGCAAGCGGTGGAATCCGGGGTGGAACTGCTCACCTCCACCACAGTCATCGACCTTATCAAAGAAGAAGGCTGCGTAAAAGGAGTCGTCCTGGAGAGCGGCGAAAAAATACGGTCCAAGATCGTTATAGACGCCGAAGGCTCCCAGGGCTGGTTAGCTGTCAAAGCCGGGATCAGGGAGAAATACCCCCCGGAAGCGATTTCTCTTGCCGACACTTACGATTATGAAATTCCCAAAGAAGACCTGGACCGGATATTCGGTTTCTCCCTACGTTTCTGTTGGGGTTGGGACGAACAGGAAATCGCTCCGCCCTTAGGCCGCGGCAATGGTTTGATGGTGTGGCCTTACCGGAACAGCATCCATTTCATGCAGGATCAATGCCTGCGCATGGACCAGGGTGAGGTGCCGGACCTGAAAAATTTATTCGTCAAGTATCATGATAATATCACCAAGAAACTACCCTGGTGGCAGGAAGAGATCGAACCGCGCATTAAACTTCGCGCCCGCACCTGGCAGGGTTTCGAGATATTTGTCGGCCTCGACGAAAAGCTGCGTAACATGCCCAACCACACGGATGGCATGATTTTGATCGGCGACGCCGCCGGCCTCGAGAACACCGAATTGTGCGACGGCGTACCCTACGCCTGGTTTTCGGCGGATATTGCCGCCGACGTAGCCATCGCAGCGATAAAAGCAGGGGACACGTCGAAAGCCTTTTTGAAAAAGTACGAAAACCGTATAAAAGCGCACCCCCTCATCCAATGGGCTATTTCAGCATCCAACCGGTTCAACTTGCGGGAAGCGCAGAAAACCCACGACGAGAAACTGTTGAAAAAACTCATCCATAACGGCTGGGGGCTGGGCGTGATGAGCCATTTTGCCACGCCCTTTGTAAAAGTTATGCTTGCCGAAATCAGGAAGAACCCGCTGGTTATCAAAAAATGGGTAAAGATGTTTTTCAGGTATTACCACAACTGGCACAACGAAAGATTCGATTACCATTCGCCCCCGGACGGTCATAAGCCCCGCAAAAGGAGTTTCGGCGAAAGAATTTTCCGTTTTTTCGCAAAAATTTCCGGTTTGTTATTTGTTTTGTCGAGTCCAGTTACCTGGGTGTTGGCAGTGCTGTTCACGCCGCTGACCGGATTGGTCAACCCCCTGGTGAAATTTTTCCTTTTATTTGAGCGGGTATTCCTGTGGATAAACAAGAAGTTAGAACCTTTCACCGGCTGGTTGAGCAAAAAGATAACCGCATTCGTAGCGCGCATCGATCCCTCGATATTCGAGGAGAAGTCGCAGCCCGGGAGGAAGTGAAATGGCCAGAACCTCGCAAAAGTTCCCCGGTGTCGAATGGACTGGCGACCCCGGTGATTTCATAAAAATAGACAAAGAAAAGTGCACCGGCTGTACCGATTGCATTAAGGTTTGCTTGGCCGGATGTTTTAAAATGGAAAAAAATAAGGCCGTGATCGTTTCCCTGGCAGAGTGTATGGAGTGCAGTTCCTGCTGGTATGTATGCACCGATGAAGCGATTATTTTTTCCTGGCCGCCCGGCGGCACCGGTTTCCGCACCGAATGGGGATGACAGGGGCTGAATTATGAATTATGAGAGGATCTCAGTGAACTGGTTTTTAAAATCAAAAGCGCTCTTGCCTCCGGCGG
>JAGLSW010000559.1 GCA_023135565.1 Candidatus Aminicenantota bacterium
TATATCCGGCTTTTAGGTTTGCGAATTTTTCGGGCCGCGAGGTATGCTAATAAAAACTCCAAAAAAAATGCGAGGGGGCATCCAGCCCCCGCACATTTCTAAATTCTACAACATCTAAGTGTCTGGGTCAAGGCCGGCAGGATCATAATTCATAATCAGCAACTCCTCGACCTCCTTATTTCCGGCAGCCTGAACAGTGTAAATTGTCTTGACTTTCTCTATCCTGAAGTAAGGGGAAAACAAGTCGTATATAAACTGATCTGAGTTCAGAGATAACAAAAACTTCCCCTTGACACTTCTCAGGATGTCTCTGAGTGCCACAAAGTCACCGTCCACAAACCACTGGGCATAACTCCTGGCGCTGGGGGTGCGGTACGGAGGGTCAATGTAATAAAAGGTGTGTTCCCTGTCATACTTGGATATTATCCGCCGGTAATCCAAACACTCGATCAGGACTCTACTCAACCTCTTATGTGCTTTCTCAATCACTTCAGGAATTTTGCCGAGGTTCAGTCTGGGCTTTCCTGTTGTACCAGTACCAAAAGTTTTCCCTTGACCGGCAAAACTTAACTTCACGAGGTAAAAGAAACGGTGTGCGATCTCTACATCTGTGAGCTTTTTTCTCCTTTCAACGTCATGCAAATCATAAAGATACTCACCGAATTGAGATCTCGAACATAACTCATTCTTGAACGATTGAATGAATTCCTCATAATTATCTCGAACAACCCTATATAGAGTTACGAGAGACCGGTTGACATCATTGATTACCTCCGACTTACTCGGAGGCTTCGCGAAAAATACCCATGCGCCTCCGGCGAAGGGTTCGCAATAACAGGTGTGCTCCGGTATGAGAGGCACAATGTACGGTGCGAGGATACGCTTGCCGCCTAACCATGAGAGAGGGGAACTCATTTTAGCTTTTACTTTTTTCATTTTTTTCATATTCATGTTTTTTTTTCCTTTTAAATGTTTTTTGAGTTTATCCATTCTTTTTCAGGTTCCGGGCCGGGTTCGATTGGCAAACCTCCTTTTCCTTTTTTTGGTTTTCTTATCCTATTTCTTTCTATTTCATAGCACCTCCCCGGCCAGGAAGCCCATACCAAAGGCTACCAGTGACCATATTAGTTTTTTCTTTTTTTCTTTTTTCAGTTGGGTCTTGCGTAGCGCATCGATGCTCAGGAAGTCAACCTCCTGCGCGGCGTAGAACATACCCCAGCCTGCAAGCTGAAAGTTTTTTGCTGCAATAATTGTTTCACGCATTTCATTTCCCCTGACGGCTTTCGTGTGCTTTTCCACACACTCTTCAAGGGCGAACTGATATTGCTTTTTCTGCGTGAGACATACTTCCAGGGTTGTCGGTTTGGAGGTCGATTTCAAACCTTTCAATTCTTCCTGAAGGGCTGCGTTTTCATCCTGGAGGGACTTGATCGAGGGAGTTTCCCTTCGGATATTGGCAATTTCCTGGTCTTTTTCCGCCAGGACGTCAAAAAGAGCTTGTTTTCTTTTTTCCTGGTTCTCCTGGATGTCCTGGATAATTTCATTGGCATTGCTGCCTATAGATCGGGCAGAATGATTGAAATGTCGAATGCCCCACCCTATAACAACAAGTAGTACGACAATAACAACCAGCATAAAACCTTTTCTAACTTTCAGTTTCTCGCTCATAATATCACTCCTAAAAATACCAACAAAATAACACCGAGCAGGATCGCCCAGGCTATCCAGTTGCTGCGGTATTTCCTCCACAGGGCCGGGAAGCTGATGTGCAGGAAGGGGAAACGCCAGGTCAGGCGAAAAATCGGGGCTTTTGCCGGTGTGGGGGGAGGCGGTGCGGGAGCGGGAGGGTCGGGTTTCGGGTCGGGCTGTGGCTCAGGTTCCGGGTCGGGCTGTGGATCAGTCTCAGGCGCGGGGGGCTTCCAGAGGAGATGCTTTCCGAAATTGGCAGGGAGACTCGACGCTCCGCCATACTTCCGAAGTTCGGCGCCGACGCGCCGGCAAAACCCGTCCATAATCTTCTCGACCAGATCGAAGCGGTACTCTCCCAGGATATGGTGATACTTTTTCGGGAGATCGGCGAGAGCTTCCTTGCGGACATACCACCGCTTGTATAGTGGGCCAGCGCAGCCGATATTGATAAGGCTCCACAGGATGCTTTTCTGGGCTTGTTGGACTATCCACTGCCACCCTTTTTGGAACATTTCCCAGGGTCTGTTCGGCGGAAATTTTCCGGGATTGAGGTTGCCGACAATTCCTGCTGCGGGAAGCCTATTAAGCCCGGCTACTTTCGCTGCATCGCCTTCCTGGAAAAAGAAAATATTTCTATATGATTCCTGGATGGCGGCGATCAAGTCGGAGTGGTGGTTGTGTATCCCGATAGGAATATCGGGTGCAAGTTGCTTCACGTGCCGCATCATGGATACTACCCAGGGCAGAAATTTCGGGTTCCCGGCAACGACCTGGGATTCCCACATGAAAACGATCATAGCTTCCACTCCGATCTTCTTGATGGATTTCACCACATAAGACAGCAATTCTTTTTGCATTTTTCGCCCCTGATCGAAAAAATTATCCTGGACGTTATTACCGGGTGCCCCGTGATCAGGATGCCATACCGTGATGTTTCTCTTATCTCTACCACGGGACGCCGTAACCAATAGCTTGCCTGAAAACATGCCTATCAGAACAGGAACGCCTAACCCCTTGGCCTTCTTGAGTTGTGAGCGAAAATTCCGCTTCCAAACGAGGCTGATCTGTGCGCCAAATTTCGGCCAGCAGTGGTTTTTTCCGGCGATACCGGCTCCACACCACACGATACCCATATTGTGGACATTCTTGACTAACTTATTCAGGGTGGCCGCGAAAGGTCGGAAAATACGGCCGTTTCTAAAGATTTTTTTTCCTCTGATTTTCATCATAATGCTGCCTCTTTTTTTGTGTATTTTTTTGCCAAGATGTTGGCAAAAAAATAACCGTTCCCGACAAAGGTAACAGTCGCGAACCAGTACGCCCCTGAAAGATACCCCAGGGGAACGAACACTGTAGCCACAACCATAACAACGGCTGCAAACCAGAACTTGATTGATTTTAGCTTATACTTCATTTTTTTCTCCTATACTAATTAATTGGGTCTAAGTTGTCTTCCATGTCGTGGACATCGAGGCCCTCGAACCCCACAAACCCGGTGGATGGGTTCCTGATTTCACGGGTGATGAGAGCCAACCGGTAGCCCTGGTAGACGTTGGGGCGACTGATGGGGTTTTTGAGTTCGACAACATCGCCGAGATCGATCTGCCGGGCGATACTCCTGGGTACGTAGAACGAATACTCCAGCAGCGGTTTTCCTAATACTTTCGCCAGCCGCCGCGCCACGTCCAGGGACACAGAATCCTCAACCGCATACTTCTGGTTGAGGGTTTTCACGGACGTTCTATTCGAGCAACCGGGAACGTCCTGGGGGGTGCGCAGGTATTTCGCCTCCGAAAATAGAAAGTTGTTTTTCCGGCACACCGCGCCGACCACCTTCTCTTCATTGCGGAAAGGGGTGTACTCTTTCAACCGGCTGGGGTGAATCTTGAGTGATGGGGTTTCATACTGCCACTCCATCATTTTCAGTGTGATCGTACCGTCGCGCCGGGGAATGATATGACAGCCAAAACTTTCTGAAAAATAACGAAAAAACTCGACCCAAGAATGAGGACTGCTGTGATCGAAGCCGATGACATTCCCGGTGTGATAGGCCCGGTTGATGAACACCTGCCGGGCTGCGGTGGTGTCGATAGGGAAGCCTGCGCCGTATGCTGAGATGACTTCCTGGAACATATCGGCTGGGTTCTCGATAAGTGTGCCGGTATCTTCCGGGCCCAGTGCATTGAACCGGATATAGAGGTCGTCGGAGTCGTAGAGAAGAACAGAACGTCCACTGTCCTTAATCAGGAGTGTTGTGTCCGCGGAAATATCATTTCCATCCTTGTCGTACACGGCGAGCAAGGATGATACAGTTTTCCAGGAAGCATGGAACTTGCCGGTACCGATCCTGTAAGCTTTCATTTTCCCTTTTTTTTCTGCGTCGGCGTTGGCTGTACCCCAGAAAACGGTGCCGGTTTTTCCGGCGTTTTCATCCGGGATAGTGCTGAAAATTTCTTTTTTCAGCAGTGGCGCCACGGGCCGGGAAAAACAAGTAAAAATGTCCGCGATAATGTCGAGCTCTCCTCTTTTTCCCCGCGGGGTTTTTTTCACCCAGCCTGAAAAGATCAGATCGTCGCCGTCATATATCCTGACAGGAGACTCCACAATATCCACATTTCCGCTGAGAAGCTTCCTGTCGATGAAACGCGGCACATTGTGCATCGATATGGTCACGGTAGAGTTCTCGATGCTGAAATCATAGTGGATAGCGCGGGTGAATGATGAGATGGATTTCAGGATGGGCCATGTTTGCGCTCCTTTCCAGGAGCGGGTAATACTGGAAAGGTAGACGGTGCCTTCCGGGGTGTCCGTGTCGATCTCGATGACGTATCGTGCCATGCTCACTGCGTCACTCCGATGGCGTTTTCCCAGAAACGGAAAGCGTATACGTCCTTGCCTTTCTCATGTTTCACCGGCAACTTGGAGTCGGGGCAGCGGCCATGGAAGCATTCAGGAAGGGACGCATCAGGAATGAAAATTTTCGGCCCAACCCGGATAATGTCCCGCAGGGAGACATGTTGTAATTGACTGATGTCATCGAAGCGATACCACAGTTTCATGTATTCCGGCACAGGATCGGAGTCGCCGTATTCCGGAGTCTCGAAATGAATGCCGTCGTCTGTGGTGTCGAATTGTTTCGCGACGGTAAACTCCGCGGAAAACCCCCACGAATAATTGTTTTCGAAGTGCAAGCTTTTTTTGGCGGCGAATATCTCGCCTATTGTCACCCGGTTCAGGCCGTCGATACGTATGCGCACATAGCGATACTTCCGGCCGAAGAAAGCATAGACATTCGCCGGGGTCTGTGATTCGCCGGGTATCGTGATTTCTACTTCTTCGGCGGAATCGAAGAGATCGAAGCCGGAACCGGAAAACTGGACTACAACCACAGTGCCTGCAGGCAGGTTGTGATTGATAAGCCCGATACCCCATAGGCCGGTGGCTGCGCCGAAATCCATATCGATTGTCAGGTGACCGGCGATCGGGCCGGAATCGAAAATCTCAGATGGAAGAAAAGTGAAAGCCCTGGAGACTTCATACCCGGTGACTGCGTCACTGGCTGTGACGGTTTCCGGGACGGCTGGGTGCAGCAGCATAGCTCCGTTTTCTTCTATACTCATCCTGGCAGCCTCCTATCGATTAGTTCTTCAATTTTTCTCTCCAACTTGTCGCTAAACCCACGCAGATTGTTTTCCAATATTTCCTCTGATTTCACTCGCAATTCTTCATAATCAATACCACCACCATCGCCCTGGATATAGATCGGTGCTTCTACCTTCATCTCGATCTTCAGTTCGATTTTGGTTCCGCCGCTGGCGCTCGCAGCGGAACCGGCGCTGCTTCTCGCCGGGAGCCTGATGGGGGCCAGGTCGATGGTATCGAGATCGATGCGGGGCGGATTGACCTGGTCAACCGGGGTGATGGAAAGAAGTTCTTTTCCGGCCTCGCCAGCTAACACATGGGTATTCCCGATCAGGATGTCGGTGGGGCCGGTGAGCAATTCCCGGTAGCCGGTGGCGGCATAGTAGTCGGGGGTCGATTGCCCCGGTATCCCGCGCTGACTTTCCCGGCCACCCTGGCGCAGTTCCGGGAGCAGGTAGTCGAAGCTGCCGCCGCCGAGATCGATGCGGGAAAAGCCCTGGGCGGTCCGAAGAGCCGCATCCATATTCCCGGAGGCTCCGGCCCAGGCGTTTCCGTAGTCGGCTGTGGCCCCGGTAAGCGCACCCATAATGTCAACCAATTGAGAGAGGTTGTCATTCATTGCGACGAAGTTATCGTTCATCTCCGTCTGAAGCTGCTCTTGGGTTTTATAGGCGTCGAGATTGACCCCTTCTTGCTCGGCTGCCTCGATCAGCTTCTTGGTGCGGTCATCGAGCGAGTAGCCGTATTGTTCCGAGAGCCACACCTGCTGCTGCAGGTAGGGGGCGATGGAGAGCAGGGCTTCCTGGGAGTATTTTTCACCTTCCGCGATCTTCTTGTAGCTTTCATACAGTTCGTCTTGATACAAGCCGAACTGCTCTTGCGTCAGGCGACCGATATTTCCCAGGGACTGCATCATGCTCATACTCAGGTCAAGCTGTCCGAGAGCGGCCTCGTTGTCGGTTACAAACGTCTGCAATCCGAGCATGTCACTCATGCCGGTGATCTCCCAGCCCTGGGCTGTGGCTTTTTCCATGAGTGATTCCAGGCCGGGGCCGATGACGTCGAGGATTTCCAACATGGAGTAGCCATCGGCCTGCATGGCATCGATCAGGGCCGCACCGTGTTGGATAGCACGGTTGAAACTTTTCTCGCCGGTGATACCCTCGACGTACTTCTGGTAGTTCTGGCCGTAGTCGGCGAACTGCTCATCGATGTACTGGAACACCGACCCGATCTCGATGCCGCCTGCCTTGAATTCGCGGGCCTTCTCCATGATACTGAGCATCGATGCCGACCCCTCGAATCCCAACTCCCTGGCCTTTTCCACCAGTGCGGAAAAGGAATCATCCATGTCGCCAATGACTCCGGCCATTTCCGGCGTAACTTCCATGATGTCGAGCTCGATTCCCTGGTTCAGGGCATTCTCGATGTAGGGCATCATCCAGTCGAGCCGACCCATGAGGTTCTCCACCTCACCGGCCCAGCCGCTGAACCCGGAGTGGGAACTGATTTCAGCCATCTCGATCATGATGTCGAGAGTCTCTGCCATGGCCTGGGAGGTGGAGTTGGCTTCTTCCGCTGCGGCGGCAAGCTGCTCTTTCATTTCTTTCGTTACCCCGGCCAGCCCTTCGAGTCGGGCTTCCGCCCGCGCTCCCCAGTCTTGTTGGCCGATAGCTTCCATCACTTTCGTGAAACCGGCAAACATGCCTATGGCCCCGGTGAAATTCCCGGATAATACTCCGGCGAATCCGCCGGCGAATTCCGATATCCCGTTCAGTGCTTGCGATGACTTGCTGTTGGCCATATCCATCAGACCGCAAATCAGAGATATCGAATTGCTCACCCCATAGTACGCCTCTTCGATTTTTTCGGCGCCCTCGGACACCTCCCGCAGCTTGTCGGGGGAAAAAATGTCGGGCATAGGCAGGCCCAGCATGTGCATCTGGATTCTTAGAATCTCATATATCTCGGCGTAATGTTCGGCGGCGTATTTTTTTGCTGCTTTCCATTCATCCTGGTAGTCGACCATCAAGTCGATAGCCGACCCCAACCCTCCGATGAACGTTCCCATTCCGCCCGCCATCACCTCGAATATTCCGGCTTTCCTGAGATTGTCGCGGTCGCCGATAATATTACGGAGGCGGTCATGGATGACCTGCAGTTGACCGGGAATAGGTTTCCCGGCCTGATAGTATTTCGCCATTAACTGCGCGGATTTCCCCCACACTTTTTCTTGCAGTTCCTTATTGCTTTCCAATTGATCGCTGTACAACCGGGTTGCCTGGATGAGTTGCCGGGTTTCGGCCCTCAGTTCGCCATAGCCTTTTTTCGTGACTATACCGAGGCTGGCGGCATAATCCTCGAATTTCTTTTTCGCGTCCGCTGCGGCCCCTCCGGCCCGCTCGGTGGCTTTCCTGGTCAACTCCATCCAGGAGGGCACCGGCAGACCCAGGAGGCGGAGATGCACCTGGATAGATTCGTATATTTCGCCACGGTATTGCTCGGTAATTTCCTTGACCTGGCGTAGTTGCTCCTGATGTTCCTGGAGCTTCGTGTTTTGGGCGCTGAACCGGTCAACGATTTTTTTCGTTGCGCCGTCGAGTTGGGCGTAGGCGGCGGTGTTCTGGCCGAGAGCTATGTATACTGCTTTCAGGTTGTAGCCCGTCGCCTTGTAGCTTTCGGCCAATATGCCGTGGGCTGCGGCAAGCTCCAGGACATTTTCCCGGCGACTCGCGTCATCGGCCTGCGCCTCGCTCATGTGCAATATTTGAGAAAATTCTTCTTGAAATTTCATGCTGCCAGCCAACAGGAAGTCGAAGAGTCCCTGGGCTGCTTTTTTCACTACGCCGATTTTTTCGATCTGTTCCCCGATTTTCCAGCCTACGAAGGCAGCCACGGCCACCGGCGCGAGGTTGCTGAGCACTCCCTTCAGGGCAGTAGTTTTCTTGAATAATTTTCCTGTTTTGACGCCGCTCATCTCGGCGGCGTGGCCGATGCTTTCCATCTTGCTGTGGCCGAACATTCCTTGCATCCTATAGATATCGACAAACCGCTGCACGTTCCCGGTCAGTCCCTTGAACCCACCCCCGACACCGCCCAGCACTCCCAGGAAGGCGGAACCCCATGCCTGTATTTTGGTGGCGGCGAAGTACAGCAAGAAGGCTTTGCCCGCGAATATGATCTCGTCTTTGAAATTCCAGATAATGCCGACTACGGACTTGATGGTTTTGCCCATGAAAACAATCACATCCCCTATTGGAGAGAAATATTCCAATACCGACTTGATCCCGGAAATAGTGCTGTTGATAAACTTAGAAATGCTTTCCTGGTTTTTCGCAAGCCATTCCGACATGGTCTTGATGAACGGCGTGAGGTGTTCAATGAACATGGCGGAGACCTCATTTTTCAGGCCGGTCATCACATTGGAAAACGCCAGCATCTGCTTGTCAAATGCTTTTTTGGTATTCCCGGAGGCGTTTTCCATGCCCTTGAGTGCGTCGGTGTAGCGAGCCATGCCCTGCTCGCTGGCCAGTATAGACATGGCATTGAAGGCATCGATGCTGCCGAACAGATCGACCTGGGCTTCTATGTTTCCCTGGACTTTTTCGGTCACTTCTCCCATGAAACCGGCGAATCCTTTTGCTTTCAAGGCTGTAGCGGAAAACTCGATGCCCAACTCTTCCGCTCTTTCTGCCGCCTCCGTTGTCGGTCGGGCGATATTGGCAATCACCGCATTGAGAGCGGTCATGCTTTTCCTTGTCTTGACGCCGCTCAGCGTCATAGCCACAATGTAGGCGTTCATCTCGGCGAATGAACCGCCGACAGTGGAAAACGTGCCGATAGATTCACCCATACTCATGGACAGCTCGGATATACTGGTTTTCGCCCGCCTGTTCGTCTCGAAAAGTTGATCGTACACATATGGAAGTGACTCTACCTCAAGTCCATAGGTATTGATTATGGTTGTGCCTATATCTACTACCTTGAAGAGATCGGCTGCGCCGCCTTTGGCGGCGATGGCAGCCTCCCGGAGAGCATAGAGCGCTTTCTGCGGTTTCACGTTGGATGACAACACCAACCACAAAGATTTCGCCAATTCGCTGGCCCCTCCCAGCGGCCCGGCCATCTTGAGAAGTTCGCCTCTCATCCCGGCCAGGTCAACCGTGGAATCTTCTATCATCGTGGTTACGTTTCGCCACTCGGTGTCGAAGCGGGTTGACTCGTTCCAGATATCGGTGATGGCCTGGCGGCCTTTCTGCAGGACGCCGGTCATAGCCTGGAAGCCCACTGTGAATTTCAGAGTATTTTTCATGAAGTCCATCATCTGCCCGGAGGCGGACTTCGCCGATTTCGACACTCCCCCCAGGGACTTCTGTACCTTATCCTTGAAACCGTGAACCACAACACTCCCGTCATCCTTGACGGAAATCCTGAGAGCAATAGTGTCCGTATTATTCATTTATTTTTTCTTGCCTCCGGCGGGCAGGGGGGCGCTTTTTGAAGAAACTGCCCCCCTGCACCCCCCGCAAAAACTTCTATTCTTTTTTTTCTTTTTCATTTCGGTACACCTGGTCAAAGATGAACTTCATCTTTTCCATTTCCCACTCGATATCCTCGACTTCCTTCGCTGCAAGTTCTGATCGCACAGCAGGGAGGTTTAGGCTGACGACCTGACCGAATGATACATTGACCTGGTCGCCAACCCACCCCCATAACCGGAGCGAATATTCGTTTTCCGGGTTAAGTTTCGGAGTCTCGATATGTTCAGGGACATGACCGTACCTTTTTTGATATTTTTCTCTTAGCTTTTCTTGTCGCTTCCCGGTGAGGCCTTTGTGTTTTTGACTCCAGGAGAGCCAGGCTGCAAATTTGCGAGTTCATCTTTTTTTTTGCCTTTTTCATATTCGGCGACATCCTTAGCCTGTCCGACAAGCCACTCCCCGAACTGCCAGTTATGATGTTCCACAACGATACCCAGGGTTTCGTCATTGAAAGGGATACTATCTTCCCAGGTTTGACCCTCATCAAGTTGGATTTCGATAATCGGTTCCAACATCAGCTTGAGATGCTTACGTCTGATTTCCCAGCCCATCAAAACCTTTTTTATGATTTTTTTTCTCAGCTTGATAGGGTTCAGTTTGTCGGTGCGCTGGTGGGACTTCTTATCAAAATCTACATCATTCGATTGGCGAACCAACCGCAAATTTTCATCGTCGCCCAAGTAGGCAACCTTGACCTTCATGCCGTCTTCATACTCGAATAACGGCCAATTTTCACGTACTTTGTACTTGATCATATTTCTGCTCCTTTATTTTTTTTCTACTTAAAAACAAATGTACTTTCGTCATCGCCCGTATCCGGATAACACTGCCCGGAAACAGACTGTTTCTTTTCTTCACTGCCGGAACTTTTGGCGGAGGCCGGTTTGAAGGTTGGTAGGGCGATAGTCAATATATTGCCCGGCTCATCTCCGACATTGATCTCGCAGGGAAGCGAGGCATACCTCCTGGCATATTCTTTCAGGTTGATATTGTCGATATTTTCGTAATCATCAAAATTAAATGAAACCTTCCGCTTGCCTCTCCCGGTATATTTCGGGTATAAGGAACTGGATTTTATGGTTTCCAGTTCCTTAAACCCATTATCGATATCGAGAGTCGCACTCAGGATATCGAAGGGCTGCAGGGAGCCTCTATCGATCTTGAAATCCCCGATTGTGCCGACAACATCAACGCCGGATACCTGTACTACAGGCGCCCAGCCCTGTACGATACTTCCGGCTGGCTGCAGCGTAGAGACGCCACCCTCGATAGTGAGGGTTTTCGCTATTTCATCCTTCCCGGTGATCTTGAAACCGGCACCGGTGTTGTCATCGGAACCCACTACGATGTAAGCTCCGATATCGAAGTTCATAGCATCGATCGTGAGGGGAATGACAGTCACCGGGGTGCTGGTGCCGTTGATCTCCGCGGCGGTTTCATCAGTACCGGCCCGGTACTTCCTGGAAAAAAAGCCGTCCCAGGTGGCGTTCAATATGTCGCCGTTGATTTTCAGCGAGAGCTTGTTGACCAGGGCGCCAAGGATAAGCTCGGTTTCTATCTCTTTCTTGAAAAGTATAGTGCAGTAGACCAGCGGGTCGCCACGCCGGTAATGTTCGTACTGCACATCCACACCGGGGTTGACTGTTTCCCGACCGAGAACCGATTTCAACAATGGCGCGCAGCGAGGGGTATTGCTCAGGACACCGCTCATTTTCAGGTTGGTAGGAAAGGAGAATGTGCCCGTCTTGTACGCGGCCAGAACCCCTTCCTGCATTGCATATGAATTCCTTTTTTCCTTGTTTTCCGCGATGATCGACTCCTGGGTGAAGTCTGCATCACCGGCGAGAAATACGGTATCCCAGGTGTCGGGGAGGGTGAGGGTTTCGCGATCCGGCTGCTCTCTAATAAATACTACTTCCGGTATACCGGAGGCAGGTTGTTGAGTATCAATGCTCATTTTTCCTCCTTACTGGATTCGCCAGTGTTTGTTGAAAAGTTTGTTTAGCCGCTTTCGCAACCACTTATAAATTGTTTTTAGCCTTTTTTGAAACCAAATAGTGGGCCCCGGCAAGATGCCGTGAACCACATGCACCACTACAAGACCGGCATGTTTCAATGCGGCCAACAGATTTTTCCAAAAGTGCTTACAATATTTCTTCATTTCTTTTCCTCCTTTTTCTTTTCCTTTCCAGTCTCTCCCCCCTTCGACGTATCTCCGGCCTTCTGGCCTTCTACCTTTCCTGCCTGCGGAGTCGCCGCTGTTTTTTCCAATGCTTCCAGGGCCTGATTGCTCAGGATACTCCAGAAGCGGTCTCGCGCCAGGTTATTAGCTATCGTATCCGGGACGGGAATGATGTCGCCGGGTTCGACATCCTTTTTTCCTTCCAGGGGTTTCAACCCTTCTATTTTCACCGGCCCAGGGCCGGTGTACATTAATGTAATCGATGAATCTTTTACCATTTTTATACTCCTTAATTTAAAATCGTTTGTTTTTTTCTATACTGCATCCTGGATAACTTCCAGGACACATCCGAGCCGCCGATGACCAGCCGGTCGAAAGGATTCTTCGGTGGGCTGCCCATGTACTTCACCGTGTAGAAAGGTTCGATGCGGTTTTCTTTCAGTTTCAGGAAAGCCACCACCCGTTCTTTCAGTTTCATAGCTCCGGGGCTGGCTTCCGTACCCACTACAGAATCGACCGGCGTACCGGTCATCTTTTTCTGGATCACTGCCATC
Organism: Candidatus Aminicenantota bacterium; assembly: GCA_023135565.1. Taxonomy (GTDB): domain Bacteria; phylum Acidobacteriota; class Aminicenantia; order UBA2199; family UBA2199; genus JAGLQA01. The sequence continues at coordinate 12,609 of JAGLSW010000559.1, forward strand.
GTGATGTTGTATTGCATCATCTCTTCGTATTTTATGGGCTGTGCCGCGTCGCCGCCGTCCATCACTGCCAGCATAGGAAACCCGGCAGAGTCCGAGGCTTCCCAGATGTTGTCTACGATCTGCACCTGTGCGCCCTTGAACTCCTGCATAAGCCGGATTTTTGCCGCCACTTCTAAAAGCAATTCAGAATGTTCCATGTTATCTCCATATATAATCCTGGACTATGCCCCGGATATAGGTTTTGTTCCCCTGGGTAATGACCAGGTATTTCCTGGCAGGGATATAGACCTGGCGGCCCCGGCCGGCAAAGCCGCCCTTTTGTTGAATCCGGCTGTAGGGGAGCGCCGTACCGGACGGGCCGATATAGACCGTGTCGCCTTCAACCTGGAAAGTGATGCCTGCTTTCAGGGGGCCTTGCTCCTGCAGTATCTTAGAGCCGGTTTTTTGGTCCCAGGTGGCATCCTCCAGGTCGGGCCAGCGGGCTCCGGGAGGCCCTTCGTTTTCGAATATGAGAATTGTCTCGGCCTCCATGTAGGCCCCGATGGATTCGAGCGCCTCTTCCACATGGGAGAGGTTGCCTTCCATGCGGTCGAGGGTGCTCAGGTCGCTGGTTATCGCCACGTGCATTGTTATTTCCAATACCCTGGAGGGTTGTCGAAATAGAGATCACGCTGGCTGCTGTAGATGCGCGGGTTGGAGGGGGCAGGCGTGCCCGGTTCGGTTTCGATTTTGATTTTGCCGCCGGCAAGAAGCTGCAGAGTTTTGTTTGCTTCTTTGTACTTCAATTGTACGGTTTCATCTGCGCCACGCCCACCCCTGGTCTTGATCTGGAATTCGAACACCGTCAATGTCAGGCTCCTGACGATATCCGGAACAGGATTCCAGGGCATCGAGGTCGAATACTCACCCAGGCAGAAACCATTCACGTAGCCGGTGGCAGTCTTGATGACGGCATCAACTATCTCCTGGTTGACCTCGGCGCTGCCATCGGTCAGGGAAATAAGTACCTGCTGCGACATCAGGCCGGGAACGATATCAGCGAGGGTGATGTTAGGCATTAGCTCCCCATACCCGGTACGATCAATACATACTCACCGGCAGTGGTGACGCCGGTCAAAGCCCAGCCGTTTACTTCGCCGGTATCGTGATCAACCGCCCGGCCTTCGGCGTCGCTTTTGATTTTTGCCCCGGCCGTAACAACGCCGCCTGCTTCAACCAGCAGTTTTCCATTGGTCGCCAATGCGACTTCATCGCCTGCCTCTACCTTGATCTGGTTAATTCCGGCCGCCTTGGCTCCGGCACCGCACAGGCTGCCGCCCATACCGACAAAGCGGTATATATTATCTATGGCGGCGGCTGCCGTCAGGGAAATTATTTTGCCGGGTTGTTGTGTCTGGTTCATTAGTTACCTCCGGCTTTTTTCTCTTCTTTCAGTTTCGCTTCCCTATTGAGAGCACCCTGGAGATCGCCTTTCAGTTTTTCGATTTCATCAGCCATCGCCGCGGCTTTAGCTTCCATTTCTTTGGCCCTGGTGTCGGAGCCACCTTTCGACTTATAGGTCTTATATTCAGTCGCGGTCATAACGCTGCCGCCTAATTTCTTGATTTCTGCGTCGCTCAGCTTGATGGTATCGCCGGGCTTGTACCATTGACCGTTATGCTTGATGTTATGTACACATATTTTTTCTTTCATTGTGATCCTCCTTAATACCTGATTAGATACCCGGCTTCGGAACCGGCCACAAAAAGCAGGTACGCATCGTTGTTCCTGATGGCCTTTACTTTTCCGGGATTGAGGTAAAATTCATCCACGAAGGGGTACTGTTTAAGCCTGAAATTGTAACCGAAAGAGAGGCTGCTTCCATCTCGCGCTTCGGGGCTGGGATTTTCGTCGAGGTAGAGCAGGATGGCACAGTTCTGCCACAGCCTTTTGTTAGCGCCGGTTGCCGGATCGCGGTATACTGCTTTCCCGATGATGATATTAGGGACGTCGAATATCTGCTTCATATCATCGAGGGAAACGATCTTTTTCTGGTCGTCCGACAGCATTGCTTTGAGTTGGGGATGGAACTTAAGGGTTTTATAGGTGTTGTTGGCCAATACCAGGGTGTTCGGGTCTTGCACTATTTTATCGCCGATTTTGTCTTTACCGGCTTCGATATCTTCAACCGGGGTTGAAACTGCATCCGTCCAAACACTCGAACCGCTCAGGGTGACCACGTGGTCTGCCGGGTATGTATCGGGGTTCTGGGTGAGATCGGCTGCCGTTTTTTCTTTCAGCAGGTCGAGGCCGCCTTTTGTTTTAATGAGAGCCCGGTTTTCCAGGTTTCTTATAGCCGCGATCTTCTCATAGTAATCAACCGGCCAGTAGAGATCGTGTTCCGGTATCTTTGCAAATACGGATTGGGAACCTCCCGGAGTCATCTGGTTGGAATCTCCGCGAATAGCACGGAGCGTACCGCTCAGGACACCGAGATCGTTGTCGAATATTTCGATCTCGAGCAGGGGATTATCAATATTCCCAACTACAGGAAAAACCCTATCCGCAATGTATTGGGCATTGGTAATTTCCCTGGAAAGCCCGGTGAGGGTTTTCCTGATAACTGATGCCTGTCCTATCTTTTCGATCATAAGTTACCTCCTTTGTTAACACGTAACATAGCTTCTGTGAAGCTGATTTTTTCCTTTTGAGCAAGCGCCTGGGCTGTGTCGTAGATACGGGTATCCTCATCGTCTACACTCAAGCCGCGCTTCTCGGCAAATGCAGCCAGACCATCGTCATCGTTCCTGGGCACTCCTCCTGCCACGCGGGGCAGGGGATCGAGGGGGATGTTGGTCTCGATGATTAGGTCGGCGAAGTGGACCACGTTCTCCAGGATAGTGCCTCCCGCAGTCCCACCGTGCTCGACAAAACTCACGGTATCGGAATCATCGATCTGATTAAGCAGTGCCGCAACAAAAGGTCTTTTGGCAGCCGGAAGCTTCCCTTTTTTCATGAGGCCATCGCAAAAAGCGGCGATCTTGCTATCCTTCTTTTCCTTGTCGATACCGGCCAATTTTGTCAGGGCTGCATCACGTTCTTGCTCAGTCTGACTCAACCTGCTGTGCACTTCCGCGAAGTTGGCCTCCTGGCCGGGTGCGGCACCGGGCTCCGGTGTTAGCACAGCGGCTGCCGGGATCGCTGCCCCCGGAGGGGCGTTGATTACGTTATCTTTCTTTTTTCCAAGCATAGATTTTTCCTCCTTTGTTGGAATTTGATTTATTTTTTGTTTTTCAAAATTTGTAGTCTGTATATTTTCGGGTGCCGGTGCTTCCGGCCGTTCCGGATTTTCATCTACTTCTTGCATCTCCGCAAATGAATTAGCCACAGAGTTCACAGAGGGCACAGAGATGGGGCGTAACAAATCTTCGACCATGTAGTCAGGAACTATCCTGTCGGCGGCTTCGATTGATTTCGTTTCTATGAGATGTTCCCGGAACTTCTTGAAAAAAGTGCCAATGAGAGAAAACTTCTCTGCCCCCTCATCCAACTCGGCAAACCGAAATACAATGGCCTGATCGCCTTCGTCATTCTCGGCGAACATATGTTCGAAGGCCGGGGTGATTTCCGGCAGGGGGATAGCCGGGGTGACTCCCAGGATGCCCAATTCTTTCAGGGTGTTTTCGCCTAACCGGATGACCGGCGACACCCAGGAGTACTTTTTTTCTTTGATGAGTTCTACAAGTTCCGGGTGAACTTCGCACAATTTTGCGTAGAGTAAATTCCCGGTTTGTTTTAACTTTGATACTTTTGCATATTTAGGTGCATCATGTTTTGGGTGGCCGAGCAAAGCCGGTGCCCACCTGAAATTTTCCGATCCCGGTGAATAGTTATCCGCAATACTTTGCAGCAGGTTCTTTGTTATCTGCACAACTTTTCCGGCCATATCCTTCCATTTTCCGATTTTTGCAATCGGGAACCAGCCGGTTTCATTATTAATAGTATTATTATTGCTCATGTTGATCTCCTTGTTTTGCCGAATGCTGAACGCCGAATACTGAAAGCTGCCCGCAGGGTCTCGGACTTTTGCTTTTTTTGGGCGATTTTTGTGATATTCTGTAATGCCCATGTAATGGCTGTGTAATAGGAAAAAACCGCTATTTTTAACGCCGCCGAAAACACCCGGTAACAAAGGCTTTCCAGGAACGACCCGCAAGAAGGGTGTGCAAAACGTATAAAACAGGTAGAAACCATATACCCTACGTGGTCGCACCTATAAACGATTCTCGCGGCTCCTGGGACGCTTCTGAGGGTCGTGTTTTTCGACATATTTTCTTGCCTTCGTCGAGTCGGAGCCTTTTTGAAAAAAGGTTCCGACACCTCCAAAAACTTCTGATTAGTCCACATTTTCAAGCCCCTCCTGCTGCGCCTTCCACTCAGCCTTCTTTCTCTTCTCCTCTTCGCGGGCCAGCTTCAAGTCCTCGATGTACGCCCGGTACTGCGAGTGCAGCCGCCCGTTCAACTGGTCCCCGTACTCTTCTTTATCCCGGAGTAAGTCGCGCAGCGCGCCCCGGTTCGTGTGCAGCGGGTTGGTCGCCCAGCCTTCATCAGGCTGCAGGTTGGGCTGCAATTCCCTGCCTGCCTGATACATGGCCTCTGTAGCAATGGTAATCCTGCACCGGCAATTGTAGCCGTTCGGCGGATACCATGTTGACCACAGCGGGTCGTCATGCCTCGCCACCAC
>JAGLSW010000056.1 GCA_023135565.1 Candidatus Aminicenantota bacterium
ATTGGGCGGCCCTGCCGGGGGCCAAACTTTCAAAAAAGTTTGAACAAAACTTTTGATTATTTAAAAGCAAGAAGCAAAAATATCCTCTCGAAGCATATTATAGGTTCTCACTGTTCACTTCTTTCACACCTTTCAGTTGCATGATTTTCTCGATGAACTCTTTGTTCTTATTGTCGGAGGTGGTTAAAATTAAATCGATCTCGAATCCTTCTTTCATTTTGATGAGGTTGGCGTTAACATATTTGATACCCAATTCCCTGATTACTTTTTTGATATCGAAAAAAATTCTGGCTTTGTCTTCGGTTTTGACGATATAAATAAAAGGCTTTTTCTGTTTGTCCAGGATGGCGGAAATATATTTTAAGGCTCCCAGGATTACTACTACAAAAACAGCCACCAACAACGAAATCAAATAATAACCGCTGCCTACACCGATACCGATGGCTGCCACAGTCCAAATAGTAGCGGCGGTGGTGAGACCATGAACCGCAAACCTGGCCTGGATAATAGCTCCGGCGCCGATAAAACCGATGCCGGTGATGATTTGAGCGGTGAGCCTGCCCGGGTCCGCAACAGCCGAATTCTCCGCCAACTTCAAAGAAAGAACGGTGAGCAGCGTACTGCCTACCGCTATCAAAATATTGGTTCTCAAGCCCGCTTCTTTATGGGATATTTCCCGCTCTAAACCCACAAGCCCGCCCAATACAGCCGATAATAAAATCTTTAGTATAATTTCGATTTCCATTTTTTTACCTGAATATATAGGCCAGGACAAAAATTACCACCAGGAAAAGCGTGTAAGCTGCAAAATAAGGATTCTTTAAAAGTTTTTCCGGTTCTTCCGCGCCTTCGATGTCCTGCACCGATTTTCTCATGAACATGGCTAAGTAAAAAAGGATAAAGGGGATGGCAAAGAGAAAAGTATGCAGCCCCGATTGCACCGCAAAAAGAGCATAGGAAACGATAAATACAAGCGCATTAAAAATCATAAACGCAATCAACGCTTTCAGGGAGTATTTTTTCAGCGACAAGCGGTAACCGGAAGATTCTTCCTCGGAAAGGAACTTCTTTTCCGCCACCCGCTTGCCTACCATCAGGAAATTACCGAAAAACCACCAGGAAATAAGCAGCCAAACCGGGGGAAAAGCAGTCGACACTATATGCCAGCCGATCAAAAAACGGATGGGGTTATTGGCCGATTCCAAAGTAGAGTCTAAAAAAGGTATATCTTTGACCCTGAGCGGCGGCACATTGTAGAGGAGACCGGCGGCCAGCAGGGCCATTAGATCCCATAAGAAAAAACGGTTTTCGTAAAAAATTAGGGCGGCAATAATAGATACTGCCACCAACACACACCACAGCCCGATTAGAATGGTTTTGCCGATCTCTTTTTTCACCAGCGGGCGGTCTTTTTTGTGAGGGTGGAAAGCGTCGGAAGTCGCATCGGTGATCTCATTGATGATGTAATTGGCAGTGGAGATAAACAGGGTCAGCAGGAACGCGGCAAAAAGTTTGACCGCTAAAAGCAGGAGGTCGTTATTTTTGAGATAGTCGGGATTCAACACTACGAAGGCGACAAAACCCGGTATGATAGCCAGGCTGCGCGGCCATCTTTCTAACCTGAGCGATTCGAAATATAGTCTGTTCTTATTTTTTTTCGGCATAGATTTCCCATGAATCGAATAATTGTAATTTTAAGTTTATACTTTTTATGATTTTTTGTAAAGTCCCCGGCTTCTTTTTTTTGAAAGAAGGAAAAATTCTCGTCAGCAGGTAATACAGTGAAAAATTCCAGGCGTATCTTTTTCTCTTGATAATTTTGCAGTTGTGTTTTTCTAATAAATAGGTGATAGATTTCAGGTTGAAGAAGTTGACGTGAGCGGTACGGTAGTGCCACCAGCGTTTGCCTGCAAACCGGGCCGCAAAGCTGTTAATATCGGGGGTAACGAAAATTAGGACGCCTTTATCTTCCAGCATGGGAAGGATTTTTGTCATAAATTTGCCCGGATCGGTTAAGTGTTCGATGATGTCTAACAGGGTGATCACGGCGAATTTCTTCTGCGGCTTAAAATCGTCGATAGTGCCCTGGAAGAGTTTCAGCCCGTAGAGCCGTTCCGCTTCGTCTACCAGGAAGCGGCTGGGTTCGATACCGCTGCTTTCGTAGCCCTCTTTTTGACATAGGTCGAGGAATATGCCGCTGGCCGCGCCCACGTCTAATAGGGTATTTCCCGGTTTTTCGATTTTATTTAACCGTTTTAGAATGGTCTTGAAATTTTTTGCCCGGCCTTCGGCTTCGCTGCTGTATTCGTAGTCTTCCAACTGGGAGTAGAATTCGATGATCTTCTCTTCCGGCACGTAAGGGTTGGCAAAAACGAAACCGCACTTTTTACAGGAGAAGAAAGTCCACATAGAACCGTAGTTGCTGTCGGTAATTTTGAAATCGCTGCTGTTGATTTTTTCCGGGTCGAAAGTCCCTTTTTTGAAGGGTTTTACATTTTCGGAGTGGCAGAGCGGGCAGGCGGTTCTTTTTTTTAATATCATCGACAGAATATATCATGAAACGCCTATTCACGCAACCCCGCGGGAGCCTATAAGCGGCTTCGCCGCAAGGGAGCGTTTTTGATTCTCAATTATT
>JAGLSW010000560.1 GCA_023135565.1 Candidatus Aminicenantota bacterium
TCGCCCACTTTGCGAGATAGCGGTGTAAATTCGGGAATGTTTTATCTTCGGGATTCGCCGGTCTCTCATTTTCCGGCAATTGGTGCTGGGACGCCCAGTAGACGCAGTTAATAAGGAGTTCGTTGGCCTTTTCCATGGTAATGGTTTCATAGCCAGCTTGTTCAAAGGATACCACCAGGGCGGTGTGTTTCTTTTCACTGTTCAATTTGCGGGCCAGGGCGTGGAGGTAGGTGGTCTTGCCGGTTTGGCGGGGAGCGTGTAGGGTGAAATAGAGTTTATCGTCGATCAATTTTTCGACGTCGGTTAAACGTTTTACCGGGTCTACCATATAATGATCCCCGGGGAAACACAGTCCCGCTGTATTAAAGAATTTTCGCATCTATTTCTCCTTTATTTTTACTTGTTTTCATTTCGCTTTATTATAGCAAATATTCATCCGCAAAACAAATGCAGGTTCGCTTGTTTTTTCGGCCGACTTCCTGGAATTGCGGGGGCGGGCCCGTGGTCGATAAGGGCCTGGGAAATACCTTTCGGACCAGGTTGAGCCAGGAGCTTATTTTTTTAGAAAACTTTGTGGAAGTATTAGTAAAAAAGTGGTAAACTTGTTTATTAGCCCGCATTTCTCACCAGGATCAGGATAAACCGGGTTAGCGGGAATTAAATGCACACCGAAAAAACACAATCTATCGAATATTACCTCAGCCTGGGTTCCAACCTGGGCGACCGCGGGGCTAACCTGCAAAAAGCAGTCTCTTTCCTAAAAAAAGTAGGCCGTATTTTAAAGGTTTCGGCGATTTATGAAACCGCACCCGTGGACATGGAACCGGGGACAGGACATTTTTATAACCTGGTCCTTTGCGCAGTTAGCCGCCTTGCCCCGCTCCAACTGCTGGGCCGGATCAAGGAATTTGAGAAAAGCATGGGCCGGGATATTTCGAATTCCCATAAACGGCCCAGGGTGATCGACATCGACATACTGCTGGCCGGTGATCTGATACTTGACCGGGAAGAGCTGACTATTCCCCACCGGGAGATGCACAAAAGGGCTTTTGTGCTGGTTCCTCTAAAAGAGATTGCCCGGGGGCTGGTACACCCGGTTTTAAAAAAGAGTGTCAGCGAGATTTTGTTAGAATTAGAAACCTGCGGTGTCAGGAAGATATAGGAGTGTTGAACGTTTTTTCTAAAAGGTGATCTCTAAGAAATCCTCCACCAAACTGGCTTTGGGATTCTCGATGATGCGGCCTATCTCTTTACCACCCCGGTAAAAAATAAAAGTAGGCACTCGCTCCACTTTTAATGCTTCCACACCGGGGAAAAACTTGACGTCCCGCGACGACTTTCTTTCAACCGTAAAATAATTCACTTTTAAACCCGCGGCCCCTAATTTTTCGATTATCTTTACGAAAGCAGGCACATTGCGGCGCGAATCGCTGCACCAAAAGGCTAGGTACACATCTATCCTTAAATTATCCCCGATACTGGGCTTCAAGGCTTCGATGAGACCGTCATCAGGCCTGTATTTGTTATATTCCTCCTGCCACCCTTCCTGTTTCAATATTTTCGTTTTGTTCACGGTCTCCACTTTTGCGGCGGCAAAAGCGCATACCATCATAAAAATAAAAAAAATAACGAATAATCTGATTTTCACTGCGTACCTCCTTTTCGAAAAATTAGCTGTACGGTACCTTTTTTCCCTAACCCGATCATGGTATTGTCTTCTATGGGCTGGAGATTTATTTTCTGGTTATACACATAGGTGCCGTTGGTTGAACTGTTGTCCTGAACAAACACAGTGCCATCCTGAACATAAATAGTGCAGTGCAGCTTTGAAACGATCAACTCGGTGACGATTATGTCAGCCTGGGCCGGGTCCCTGCCTACCCTGGTGGGAGAATCGATCTTATGGTTGGCGATTTTGGTTTTATTAACCAACACATCTAATTCACCGATTATCTCCCTGTCGTCGAGCTCCGGGACCGGGACGTCCATAGGCGGAGGCGCTCCCATGGTAAAAGGGAATTCTTCAGGCTGGGCAATCTCATGCTCGGTTTTTATTACCGGTTCCGGGAGTTTTTCAACAACAGTTTTTTTCTTGAATATTTTATCGAGAAAGGACTGCTTTTTCATTATACCTCCAGGTTTCTACTTAAATACGAGATATATAATAAAGAGGATAATTAAGAGCGCGATAAAGGATAACGCAAACACGGCTCCTTTACGTTTCACGATGTTGATGGGTTCGGTTTCGCCGGAATTATTTTTACTTCCTATCTCGATCGCCTGCACCGTAATGTTGTCTGTCCCGCCTTGTTCGTTAGCCTGGTCTATTAATGCCGCTACCATTTCCGTGGGGCTGGGGTGCTTGAAAGAAAACTCCAAAATCTGTTCGTCCGAAACCATATTATTCAGACCATCGGAACAAAGAATAAATAGATCGCCTTCCCGTACTTCGTAATCTTCGATGAGAACGGGGGCAAAACTCTCTCTCGCTCCTAAAGACATATACAATATGTTCTTCTGCGGATGATTGCGCGCTTCTTCTTCCGAAAGCCGCCCTTCTTCCATCATCTTTTCTACGAAAGTATGATCGGTGGTAATCTTATGAATCCGGTTATCCCTGATTAAATAGATCCTCGAATCTCCCACATGAACGATATGAGCCTTCATGTCGGAAATAACCATGGCACTAAACGTAGTGCCCATACCTTTTTTAGAGAGGTCGGCGGAGGCTTTTGCCAATATGGTGGTATTCGCTTCTTTTATAGACTGCTGCATGGTTTCGGAGATGGTATCGTCGTTTCCCCGAAGGGATTTGTACGCGCTTACAAAAGCTTGTGTGCCTAACTTCGAAGCCACGTCTCCTGCCTGGTGTCCACCCATGCCGTCGGCAACTATAAAAAGATACTCGTTTTCGCTAATTTTCTCATAGGCCAAAAAGTCCTCGTTTGCCTTCCTTACTCTGCCTTTGTCGGTTTGACCGGAATAGTTTATCTTCATTTGTACTGTCCCTGTGCCGCTGCATGGCGGTAGCGATGAACATGTTCGTCACCATTCACGTCCCGCCGCCGGGCTGTTCTTTTTTTGAGCGCACTCTCGGAAAAAACCTGTGCCATTACATGGCGGTATTTATGAATATGTTCGCTATCATTCACGTCCCGCCGCCGGGCGGTTCTCTTCCCGGACGTAGTCTCGGAAAAAGCCTGTATATTATACCTCTTCATCATGACAATATCCTTTTAACATAAGATTTTTCTTTTGTCAAATAAAATGGGCTGTAAAATTGGTTTATCATAAGGTTTTTACCTTTTTTATCAAAGATGAGGTGGAATAATCGGATTTGAACTCGAATAAAAAGAGTTTTCCTCCGCCTTTTTCGACTTCTTCCCGGCCGGCGATTTCCTCGGGCCGGTAATCGCCGCCTTTCACCATTATATCCACCCGGGAGAGCGATCTTATCAACTCTAAGGGGGTGTCCTGGGAAAAGGGGATGATAAAATCCACAAATTCTACGGCTGCCAGCACTTCCATCCTTTCACTTAGGGGAAAAACCGGCCTGTCTTCGCCTTTGTTGAGGCGTTTAACCGAGTCGTCGTCGTTAATGCCCAACACCAGGGCATCGCCTTTCTGCCGGGCAAATTCCAGCAGGTCGATATGGCCCGGGTGCAGGATGTCGAATACGCCGTTGGTAAAGACAATTGTCCCGGCACGGCGGCTAAGCTGTTTGTTCAACTCTGCGGCGTTTTTATAAATTTTCATCTTTTTGTAAGCGGATATTCTTTGAAAATTCCCAATCGTGATATACCCGGCTAATGCCGACGTCCCTGAAAGTGGAAGTGACCCGGAAAGTATACTGAAAATGGTGATAATCAAAGGGATAACCGTCTCTTTTGTGAACCGCGGCATCTAAAAAATAAGTGCCGTTGATTAGGTGCAGTGCCTGCACATGGATTTTTACCTTGCCTTTTCCTTCGATCAGGGCGGCTTTATAGTCTTCGATGTGGGTGTTGGAACCGTAACAAAGCGTGCCTTCGGAATTATAAATGCCGACGCCGAATACGAAATCCTTCTCCTGCTGCTTTGCATCTACATCGAATTCGATGGTAAAGGGCTCGTCCGACTCATAGATGTACTTCTCTTTGCCGGATTTGTCGATCATCTTTAAATTAGAAATTTCGATCTCTTTGCTGCCCCAGCGTTTTTCTTTATTTTGGGCGGCGTCCGCCTCCTCTTTTTTGTGTTTTTCCCCGGCTTTGACCTCATCTTTTTTGCCGATGTATTCTAAGTAAGCGTCGGTGATTCGTTTGGGATAACCCTGCTTCTCGATTTTTCCCTCTTTCAACCAGATCACCTCGTCGCTGATGCGCTCCACGGTGGAGAGATCATGGGAAACGAAAATAATGGTTTTTCCCCGTCTTTTGAATTCGTTGATTTTATCGAGGCACTTGGGCACAAAAGAGGCGTCGCCCACGGCCAGCACTTCGTCGATAAGAAGAATATCGGGGTCTACGTTGATGGCAATAGAAAATCCTAAGCGCATATGCATGCCCGAAGAGTATGTCTTGACCGGGTTTTCGATAAACTCTTCCAATTCGGCGAATTTGACGATATCATCGTATCTTTCCTGGATTCTCTTTTTGGTTAAACCTAAGATGATGCCGTTGATAAAAATATTCTCCCGGCCTGAGATTTCCGGGTGAAAACCGGCGCCCAATTCGATCAAGGCCGAGATGCGGCCTTCGGTAATGATATTGCCCGACGTAGGTTTGCTGATCCCGGCCAGGAGTTTGAGCATGGTACTTTTGCCGGAGCCGTTCTCGCCGATAATGCTGACGGTTTTACCTTTTTCCACTTTAAAATCCACGCCGCTCAGGGCTTCGAAAGTTTCATCTTTTTCTAAATCGTCGAAAAGGGTGCGTTTTACGAAGGCGCTTTTCAGGGTCAGGAATTTGTGTTTGTGGGAGTATTTTTTGTAATATTTTTTGATGTCTTCTACGATCACGGGGTACATGTTAGACCTCTTCAACGAAAGTATCTCTCAGCCTGTCGAAAATCAAATAGCCTACGTAAAAAAGGAAAAGCCCTACGACCAAAGTGACGGGGATTTTTTTCCAGTGCGGTAGGGAACCGAAGAAAAAGGTGTATTGATAGGCTTCGATGATGTGGGTCATAGGGTTCAGGAGCAGTGCGGTGACGAAGCCTTTTTTCTCCTGCACCATGGGGTTCATGAAGGGGTAGATAATGGGCGTGGCGAAGAACCACAGGGTGAGCAGGTTAGCCAGGATGTCCCGCAGGTCGCGGAAATGGACGGTTAGAGCCGAAACCAAAAAACACAAACCCATGGTAAAAACGAATTGCACTAACACCGCCACCGGGAAAAAGAACACCCACCAGGTGAGGCTGAAGTCCTTGCCGAAAAACAGGATGAACAGCACCAGGATAGGCAGTCCCAACAGGAAGTGCACCATATTGGTAAGCACATTCATGATCGGTAAGACTTCGATAGGGAAGCGGATTTTTTTAATCAGGTTGCCGTGTACAAAGAGCACGTTGGCCGAATCCAACATGGAAGACGCGAACCAGATCCAGGGCAAGAGGCCGGTAAAAAGGAAAATCGAATAATTGATTCCTTTTATATGGACGTCTTCGATCCTGCCGCTGGATTGGGGCAGGATGACGCCGAAAACAACGGAATACACCAGCAGCAGCAGCAGGGGGTTGGCAAAGCTCCACAGGAATCCCAATACGGTTCCCCGGTACCTGGCTTTCAGTTCTCGCGACACCAGGGTAACGATCAACTGCCTGTACTTAAGTAGCTCTTTCAGTTTCTTTATCATCTTATCTTTTACAGTCCTGCGAATATATTTCCCATTTCTTCAGTGTACCGGCTTTCTGCTTTGAAAACAATCAAAGCCCCCGGCGGGGGCGCCCTCTGAGCCGCTCCGCGGGGGGACGGCGTCCCCAGCCTATAAGCCGCTCCGCGGCAAAAACAACAGCGGCCGGGCAATCCAAAACCCGCAGAGTGATAAAAGCCAAAGGTTCCAGCTTTACCGGAGAAACTTCGTAATGTTAATTGTACCAGAAAACGTTCTGCTTTTCCATCTTTTTTTTTATTCCCCGCAAAAGATTGGAAAAAAGAGTTTTTTCCCTGTTCCCCGGCTGCTTTAATGGGCGGCGGGAACTATCCGCCGAATTTTATGCGCAACGGGGATTCCAGGATTATTTTTAGAGTTTCATGTTTTACATTATTTTGTTTTTGCCTCCGGCGGTCAGGGGACTCTTTTGAAATGCGCGGTGTGCCGCACCCACGCCAGTGGGTACCCCCCTGAACCCCCACAAAACTTCTCATTATTATCGATCATTAGAACATCGGAACCTTTAAAAACATGAAATACACGCTGCACTCTTTTTTCTACCGGGTCATAAATGTTCTGACGGGACACCTGTAGTCTTTCGTTTTAAACGCGCAGGTCAACTCTTTAAGGGCTTTTCCTAATGCGCCGCGAAACACATTGCCTTTAAAAGGGGGAAAGATGATGGTTTTTTCCGGCGCCAGTACGAACTCGAACACAGTGAAACGGAGTTTGTCCAGTACTTGATTCATGGATTAATAATACCACAGCACAGGGAAAATTACTAATCCGTTACTTCACTTGATAAAGCGACAAAAACATATATCATGATAATTTTCTTATTTCTTTATCCTCATTTGTCCATATATTGTCAATAGCAATAATCCTACTATAGCATTTGAAAGTCATAATCAGAATAGTGATAAAAAATATAAAACTTAAACTAAGGCTAAACAACGTAAAATTCATATTTGGATCTAACAATTTGGCATATTTTATTGTTAGTAGGTCATTTACCAAAATCATAGAAGAAAAAATAGCAGGGACAATAAGGAAAATTATTCGCGAGATATTTGTTGTTTTCGCAAAACCAAGTGAAGGCGTTATGCTTAATAATTGGCTCATCGAAAGATATTTATAAAAATCACGCCTCTCCTTTGCTTTAGTCTTAAATACTTCTTGGCTTGTTTCAAATGCGATATTTAGATTTTCTTTCTCCCTTACGAGGCTTAGATAAAGAAGCATCAAAATCAGAGTGAAGCCTAAGCCTCCTGCAATACCTAAATCGTTGATGTCAAAATTTATATTAAAGAACGGAATTTCAAATCTTAAATAATCCTTGTTTTCAGCTTCAGTCCTTATACATAATTCCCTCAATCCTATTTTCTCAAATATTTGTGGGCGGAATCTTTCGATTAACAATCTGTCTCCTTTTGTTAATTTTATTTTGAAACTAATTATTTTTTTTATCCCGTGGTAAGCATTAAAAAGTAATTCATTAATATCCAATCCTTCCAATCTTTTTTTATTGCAAAATTTCATCGACATTTTTTCTATATCATTTCTACTTATTGTATCCAATTTCAAATTGGATATTTCAGAAACTTTATTGTTTCTTAACTCAACAAACTTAATATCGCTCTCTGTTATTTCTTCTAAATTTTTGGCTGTAATTCTTCCCTTTTTTTTTTCATTGTTATTATTGTTTATTTCAATTACACCATTACTATCCATCATTTTAACTAGATATTCTTTAAAAATCAAATCGAGACGATCAAGGTTCTCTGCGAGGTAGGAAATTCTTTTAATTCTTCTTTGTTTCCAACCAAAATCTAAGGAATTCCACAAACTGCCTAAGGCTAATACGCTGGCTGTTACCATAATTATCAGAATTAATCTGACTCTTTTGGCTGAACTATGGGATGCTTGAATTAAAATTTCAACATCAATGTAGTTCTTAATTTCATTCTTTTTAAACATAAACAACCTCCTGACATGTAGTTTTTTTCAACAGAGAGCTTATTAATAAAACATAATTCTCTGCTGCAATCCCCTATCAAGCGGGGTAACAGTTCTGAGAATAGAAACAGATGAATTTACTCCATTAAGGGAGGCGTCGTAATCCCCTATCAAGCGAGGTAACAGTTCTGAGAGCCGCCAAAATCGCGCTTCAAAACTATCTAATAGCAAGGCTTTTGAGGGGCGATTTTTGAAAATGGAGCGTACATACCCCCTAAAATTAAAAACGTCCTGAAATTTTGACCCGTAATTCGTAAACTCCCTATATACCATGATATTTTTTGGAGTGTATCTCGGGTGTCTGAAATTTCCAAAATCGCCGATATATCAGCAGAATCCCGATTTATGCAAATTGTGGATAGAGATGCACTCCATTTTTGCCGATTTTAAATCCGAATCCCCCAATAAATAAGGGTTTTTAGAAGCAGTTCAGGAAAATTTTTTTTACATATGCGACTAAACAGAAATGTCAAAGAATTAAAACACCAACCTAGTTTCAAACTATTATTACATCTTCTATTTCAGTATACACGCTTTTAAAGAAAATTTCAACTTTTTCACTGCATTTTTCAAAAAACACTGAGGGCATCCACAACCTATAGCCAGTTCGCAAGTAATAAAAACGACAGGATAGGCCCCGACTTAACACAATGCTAATTGTGTAAGTTCGTTTTAATGGTGTGCCTCTGACGATCTCCTTGCTGCCTCACGATGAAAGCAGGCTTCCTTTCTGATGTACAGTTCTCCACAGGGGAATTTCAAAATTCATCCTCCTTTTAATCTCCGATACAGCCAATCGTACCCGTTCCTCCAACGGCCTCTCACCGGCAACTCCCTTCAACTCCCTTTCCACCCAGACATTGTAAAATATATTCTTGATTTAAATTTCTCCTCTTTTTTAATGTTATATGGAAATTTGTCGGGTAATTTAATAGATTTTTTGTTTGTTTTATTATAATCTATGCAAGCTGTCGGTTTTTATTTTTCCGTCTTTATAAACAGGTAGCGAGCAAATAAATTTTAAATGTTGACATGCATACCATATCAGGGTATCATTAGAACAGAAAACTTAAAAAAGGAGGCTGAAGTGACTCAAATCGAGATGAGTAATTTTTCAAAGGACGCGGCCTTCCTATTTATTCTTGCCAGGATCGACCAATACAAAGGAGAAAAAGAGTTTTTCGACAATAAATATAAACGGAATTTCTATGAAGTTGAACAAGAAGCTCATGCAGTTAAAGGAAAAGAAGATTTTCAATTAGAAGAAGACCTCGAGGACTGGGAATTCGCTATAAAATCCCTTGAATACTGGACGAAAGAGTATCAAAAATTGAGAAATAATGCAGCAGTTGCTTGAAGATTTCAAAGACATAATAAAGGAAACCACTATCGAAAGATATGAGGTGTCCGGTAATAATATTAAATTGAGAATGAAACTTCGTTTAGTCGATGATTCTCAATTATCTATAAGAGAAACCGTTATGTCGGGGGAATTTAGAAAATATTCCTATCATTGGCAAGACAAAAATACGAATCTTATAAAAAGATGGGACAACGCCCCTGATTGGGATGTAAAAACGTTTCCCCATCATATACATATCAATGAAGACAAAGTGATACCTTCTTATGATAGGAGCATCGAGAAAATCCTCGAAATCATCAGGAAAGAAATTGGTTAGAATTTCATTTAACAACGAGCAGCGGGGATTAAGGGGCTGTGCGCCCGCATCCGCTTTTTGTGTGTGCCTGGAATTTTTATGTCCGGATATTGACTTAACTTTTGATTAATGAAAATTGAAAAAAAGAATTTAAAAATCTCGGTCAGGACGCTGGTGGAACTGATGCTGCGCTCCGGCGACCTGCTGATGGAATTCTCCATGACCGACCGCCGGTTGGAAGGCACCCGCGTCCACCAAATGCTCCAGGAATCGAGACCCGAAGAGTACAAAAAAGAGATGCCGGTTTCCCTGCAAGTGGATAGGGGAAACTACCTCCTGGACATCGGCGGCAGGGTGGACGGTATCTACCGATACCCCGACCGGGTGATTATCGAAGAGATAAAATCCACCACTCGCGATTTAAATAAATACCGCCGTGACGCGCTTCCCGGGGAAGAAGACAGCGGCGGTCAACCGCGGGAAAGCAGCCCACGTCACTGGGGGCAGTTGAAAGTCTACTGCTATATCTACGCCCTGCAAGAAGAATTAGAGCAAATCGACGCCCGTTTGACCTATTTCCAGGTCAACAGCGAAGAAACCTTAGAATTAGACCGCTGCTATACGCGGCAAGAATTGGAAACTTTTTTTTACGATTTGGTAGACCGTTTCCTGACCTGGGCGGAAACCTTAGACCAATGGCGCTCCCAGCGCAATGAAACAGCCGAGCAGCTAAAATTTCCTTTCGGTTCTTACCGCCCCGGGCAGCATAAGATGGCGGTTGTTATTTACCGTACTATCGAAGCGGGCGCGGGCCCGGCCGGGGAAATAGACGAAAGGGCCGCCGTACCTTTAAACGATACCGGCGGGACAAGCGGGACTCCGCCGGTTAACGGCGCGGTAGGGAACGGCCAATTGATCGTTCAGGCACCTACGGGCATCGGCAAAACCATGGCTGCGTTGTTTCCCACGGTAAAAGCTTTAGGCCGGGACTTATGCGGAAAAATTTTTTATCTCACCGCCCGCACCACAGTCAAGGCTGTTGCCGAAAAAGCGCTGCAAGAGATGCGGGATAAAGGTTTGAAGATGAAATCCCTCACCCTGACGGCCAAGGAGAAAACCTGCTTTAACCCGGAAAGCGCCTGTGATCCCGAAGAGTGCGAGTTTGCCCGCGGCTATTACGACCGCGTGGATGATGCGGTAGAAGAGATTTTCCGACAGGACGCCTTTACCCGGGAAGCGGTGGAGGCCATGGCCCGCAAGCACATGGTTTGTCCTTTTGAATTCGCTTTAGAGCTGGCTATTACAGCCGACTGTATTATTTGCGATTATAATTATGCCTTTGATCCTTCGGTCTGCCTGAAGCGGTTTTTCGGCGAAGAGGGGCCTGAAGAGGACTATGTGTTCTTGATAGACGAAGCCCACAACCTGGTGAACCGTTCCAGGGAGATGTTTTCCGCCGGACTTTTCAAGCAGCCTTTCGTCGAGCTGCGGCGCACCTTGAAAAGCAAGCTGCCCGGTGTTTACAAAAGCATGGGTAAAATCAATACCTTCCTGCGCCAGTGCTGGAAGCGCTGTGAAGAAGAGGGGCGGCCCGTAGTAGAAAAAGAAGAGCCGGAGGACATTTATCCCCTACTGCGGAAATTTTCGAAAGCCGCCGAAGACTGGTTGGCGCTCAACCTCAAGACCTCTTTCCGGGATGAGCTTTTAGATATGTATTTCGAAGTTTCCCGGTTTTTAAGAACCGCCGAACAGTATGACGAGACCTATGCCACCTATTATGAACCCAAAGGCCGGGATTTAAGGTTAAAGCTTTTCTGTATCGACCCCTCCCGGCAATTGGCCGAAGCTCTAAGCAGGTGTAAATCGGCTGTATTTTTCTCCGCCACCATGACCCCCTCGGCCTATTTCCGGCAAATTTTCGGCTGCCGGGACACAGCCGGTGAATTGATATTGCCTTCGCCTTTCCCGCCGGAGAATCTTTGTTTAATGGTGAGCGACCGCATTTCCACATTGTACAGGCAGCGGGAGCGTACCAAAGAGGCGGTAAACCGGGTTATTGTCTCGTTGGTGAATCACAGTTCCGGCAATTATCTCCTTTTTTTTCCATCTTACCGTTATATGGAGATGGTATATGAATTATTCGCCGCGGAAATGGAAACACGCCCGGAAACAGAAATTATCGTGCAAACTCCCGGTATGACTGAGCCTGAGCGGGATATATTTTTGCAAAATTTCGATGACGGCGGGTCTGAGGGTTCTACATTGGTGGGATTTGCCGTTATGGGCGGTATATTTGGAGAAGGTATCGACCTGGTAGGGGACCGTCTTAGTGGGGCGGTGATTGTGGGAGTTGGTTTGCCTGCTATTTCGTTGGAGAATGAATTGATCAAAGATTATTTTCGCGACCCGGAGAGGGGTGGCAGCGGTTTTGAGTATGCCTATCTTTATCCCGGCATCAACCGGGTATTGCAAGCAGCCGGTAGGGTGATTCGTTCTGAGGAGGACCGCGGTGTTATTTTATTGATAGACGAGCGTTTTTCCTGGC
>JAGLSW010000561.1 GCA_023135565.1 Candidatus Aminicenantota bacterium
CCCGGCAGGGCCGCCGGAGGCAATCCCGCGGCGCGGGAAGACAATGACGGGCGCTTTTCATTGAATATTGAACATTGATAATTGAAACACCGCACTTGAAAAAAAAGAACAAATAAGGTAGAATTCTTAACCTGGAAGCTGGTCCGGTTACCCGGCTTAATTTTAAAGTAATTGTGATTTCTCAAGTTGAAGAAAATGATGCTGTCTAAAAAGAAAAAAATTATTTTGCTGTTTCTAATAATCCTGCTTTGTGTGGTTTCACTCCCTGCCGAAGAGAAAGAAAACGAAAGTGAAGAAGAAAATATCGTTAACCTGGAAAAGAAAAAAAAACCCGGTGTCCTGGTAGCTCCCATCCTTTTTTATTTGCCTGAAACGCGGCTGGCTTTCGGCGCGGCCGGTAATTTTGTTTTCCGGTTAGGGAAGTCCGACAGCAGTGATAGACCTTCCTCCATCTCCCCGGTTTTTATATACACCCAGAACAAACAGTTCAAAAGCCTGATCGATATAGATATGTATTTTAAAAAAGGAAAATACCACCTGATGGCGTTTCTTGAATTCCAGAAATATCCGGATAAATTTTTCGGTATCGGCAGCAGCGTCCCGGAGGAGCAGGAAGAGGATTTTACCCCCCACATTTTCTGGTTTGAGTTCACCTTAATGAAAAAAATAAAAAAGCATTTAGATATCGGCTTACAATATGATCTTTATAAATTGAATATGATCGAATATGAAGAAGGCGGACTGCTTGCTCGAGGGGATATTCCCGGCAGCGCAGGCAGCCTGCTTTCGGGCATCATCTTCAGGGCGGAATTAGACTCCCGGGACAACATTTTTTCTCCCGAACGGGGTATGTTTTTCAAGTTCAGCGCCGGTTTTTACAACAAAATCATCGGCAGCGACTTCACGTACCAGGATTACCGGCTCGACCTGCGAAAATATTTCCCTCTTTTTTCCAATCATGTGTTTGCTGTACGAACTATCGTGGAAACCCAGACCGGCACAGTGCCTTTCCATAGGTTAGCCAGGATGGGCGGGCAGTATATAATGAGAGGTTATTTTGAAGGTCGTTACCGGGACAGGAATCTTGCAGTATTAGAGGCCGAATACCGGCTTCCTTTATTTTGGCGTTTCGGGGTAGTGGGATTTGCCGGTGCTGCGGATGTAGCGCACCGGTTTCGTGATTTCCGCTTCGATAATCTAAAGTACTCTTACGGTTTCGGTTTGCGTTACCTATTCAATAAAAAAGAGAAAATGCACATCAGGTTCGACATCGGTTTTGGAAAAGGAACGTCGGGTGTTTATTTTTCGGTTTTCCAGGCATTTTGACCTAATCATTAATAACTGCGGCGCAGCGGTTCAGCAAAAGTTTTTTGGGGGTCCAGGGGGACCCGCGGCGCGGGCACCCTATCAGGGGTGTTCCCTTCGCTTGTGTTGAAATCAGTGATCATTGTTCATTGAACATTGAAAGAGCGCCCCCTGGTCGCCGAAGGCAAAAAAATGAAATAAATTAAAATAAATGAAAAAAAAATACACAGCAGCCGGAAGTTTACATTTTTTGCAAGTAGGGGAGGATGCCTACATCGGCTGGAATCGTTTTTGGCCATCTATTTTTATTTTGAACGAAGAGGCGCTGGCGCTGTTGGAGCGCATCGAGCAGGGGCAGCCTATCGAATTAAACGAAGAGATCGAATATTATCTAAAAGAATTTCAACAGTACCGTTTTATTTATGCTGGGGCAGTTGATCTTTCTACGGAGAATTTTGCAGCCATGGTGCGGCGTAAGGTTGAGGAGCCGCGGCTCCGGGCGGAGAAGTTTTACCGGGACAAGGAAGCTTATGATGAATTAAAGATCGTCAATGATGAATGCAACCTGGCATGTTCGTACTGTGTAAACCGGCACGGGCGGGATGTTCGTAAAGGAATTAATCAAAAGTTTTGCGGGGGTGCAGGGGGTGGTTTTTCAAAAGAACCCCCTGCCCGTCGGAGACAAGAAAATAAATTAAAAATTGCTCTTCAGTGTGTAGACGCCTATTTTGCCCGCAAGATAAAGAATAAATCGGAACAGGCCAAAATTTTTTTTAATGGCGGCGAGATTTTGTTGGAATGGCAATTAATAAAAGAGATCGTGGGGCATATTTCTAAAGAGTATGCAGTTAGAGGTATAGAAATCCAATACGAAATCAACACCAACCTGACGTTATTGACCGAAGAGATAGCCGGATTTTTAAAAAAACATAATTTTAAGGTGCATATCAGCATCGACGGTTACGGCGCAGCTCACGATAGAACCCGGAAATATTTTAACGGCCGCGGTTCATTTGCCGATATTATAGAGAAGTTAAAAATCTACCGCAAGTACCACGGCGAAGAAAGCCTGCCCACTTTCCAGGGCACCATCGAAAACCCCGAACTATTTGATCCTGGAGAAGTCTATAAAATGGAGCAGTACGGGTTTTTTCAAGCCCGTTTAGCCCCCAACCTGTTAGGCGCTTCCGAGGCGGATGCCCGCCGGAAAGCCGCTTTAATGGGGGAATTTCTGGAATTAAATTCGCGGCAGCCTTTCAAAGTGACGGAACAGCTTTTTACCCGCTTAAAAAATAAGATAAATATGGAAGAGTATGAATTTTCTTTTAATTGTCCCGGGTTGTGCGCTCTGCCCGGGTTAGGCATCGAGATCAACCTTTCCACCCGGAAGCTGTCCCACCTGTGCGGTTTTGTAGAAAAAGCGGGGCTGCCTTTAGAAGAGCTTGGCGGTGATATTTACAATCCCCGGCTCTGGGAAGTTTCCGAAGCATTTATCGAAGAGCGCATGGAGAGCCTTTTGGCGAACTGTATGGAGTGTGAGTTGGTAGGCATTTGCGCCGGAGGTTGTATTTTATCCGGTCTCGACAGCAGCAACAAGTTGAACAAAGCAGCCTGCGCTTACCAAAAAGAAATGTGGAAAATATATGTCGAAAAAGCTTATAATGATATTAAAAGAGTATAATAAACGTGCCTCCGGCGGGTCAGAACCTTTTTGAAAAAAGGTTCCGACACCTCCAAAAACTTTTGATGAGCCGCTGCGCGGCAGGTTGGTCGTTAAAGAGGCAAAAAAATTAAAACATGAAAAAGAAAATAGAACTTATCAGGCAATTGGGACTTTTCGACTCTGCCATGATTATGATGGGCATTGTCATCGGTTCAGGCATCTTTGTGACTACCGGCATTATGGCCAAAACCCTCCCTTCCGCCGGTTTGATTTTGCTGGCCTGGGTAGTGGGCGGACTGCTCACCCTGGCCGGTGCTCTTACCTATGCCGAATTGGGCGCAGCCATGCCCGAAGCCGGAGGCCAGTATGTGTACCTGAGAGAAGCCTATGGCCCTCTGCCCGCGTTTCTTTTCGGTTGGGTATTATTCCTGGTTTACAATACCGGCGGCATCGCCGGGCTGGCAGCCGCTTTTGCCGAATACTTAGGCTGGTTTTTTCCTTTTCTTTCTACTAAAAACGTCATTTTTTCCACCCAACTAAATCTCTTCGGTTTTCATCTCAGTTATAAGCTCACCATGGCCCAGGCAGCAGCCGCAGTAGTGATTATCTTTTTATCTATAGTTAATTACTTAGGCGTCGGACTGGGCAAAACCGTCCAGAATATATTAACCGTAATCAAAATCGCCATTCTTTTTTTGATTATCGTATTCGGTTTTGCGTTTGGCAAAGGCAGTGCCGTGGATCTTTCTCTCAATCCCGGCAGCCTGGGATTCGGACAAATTATTGCCGGTTTTGCCGCCTCTTTAGTAGCTGTAGCCTGGGCCTTCGACGGCTGGAATAATGTCACTTTCGTAGCCGGGGAGATAAAGAATCCCGGCCGCAACCTGCCGCGGGCGTTGATCCTGGGCACCGTCTCAGTGACCGTGCTTTATGTGCTGGTGAATTATATTTACCTGTATGCCCTGCCGGTGAATGAAGCCGCCGGGGTGGTGCGAATTGCTGAAAAAGCCTGCAATGCTCTTTTCAGCGGCACATATGCCGCCTTGATAACCGGCGTCGTTATTCTCTCCATATTCGGTTCTATTAACGGTTCGATCCTGGCCGGGCCGCGTGTCTTTTATGCCATGGCCAAAGACAAGCTCTTTTTCCGGAAAGTAGCGGAAGTTCATCCCCGTTATCGCACCCCCGGTTTTGCTATCGTGATCCAGGCTGTTTGGGCTGTTATATTGGCTTTAAGCGGCACTTTTACGCAATTGCTGACTTTTTGTATTTTTTCGGCCATCATGTTCTGGATTGCTGCTGCCGCCGCGGTTTTCACTTTGAGAAAAAAACGCCCGGATCTGCACCGGCCCTACAAAACCCCCGGTTATCCTGTAGTGCCGGCTCTATTTATAGTGGCTTCGGTGGGGATTTTACTCAACACATTGATCGAGAGTCCCGTAGAATCTTTAGCGGGCATCGGCATCACCTTGATCGGCATCCCGGTATATTTTATTTGGAGCAGGAAGAAGAGTGGTTAATAAAGGGAAGCCGAGAAAAAAAATCGAATACGCTTTAGAACAAACTCACAAGATCGTGAAAGAATTTGAAAAGAAGTACGAAATGACTTCCGACGAATTCTTGAAACGCTTCCAGGAGGGCGACCTAAAGGAAAATGGCGATTTATTCGAGTGGTGGGCCGAGTTAAAAATTGCCGGGGAATTAGAAGAAAACCTCCGCCTTGTTGAAAAAGATAAAGCTAAATAAGGTATCGGCTAAACCGTAAACCGGGGGAGGAGCGTACAAATATGCAAATTTTTGCCTGCCGTCCGCTTTTGACTAATAATTCGTGAAAATTTGCTAAAAAAAACAAACTTTTCGGTCAATCCAGTCGGCCATACAATATCCAGGCCTCTCATAGGGTGAGTGCGCCGCCAACTTTTTGAAAATAAGATGAATATCTGCTATAATAAGGTGAAATGAAAACAAATACCGGTAAAGGAGCAGCAAATGGCAAAGCGATTTAATACAGCGGGTCTGTGTTTCCCCGGGGACCATTATATGGTAG
>JAGLSW010000562.1 GCA_023135565.1 Candidatus Aminicenantota bacterium
ACTTTTGTTTAACTTCGTTTTTTTCCCGGAAAGAGCTTTCATCTCAGCCTGCGCAAACTTTTCGTAGTCGTAGACCGGATCGCCGAAACCCACGAAAGTGTTGGTTTTGCTGTTCCGTTGATAGTGTTTACGCAGCACGGAAAGGATAGAGGCGCTCTGGATATATTTCAGTCGGTATTTTTCGATCAGGAAAGTTGGCCGGCCCGGCGTTTTGTTATCAACGATAAGCGCCTCGAAAGGGATTTTCGCCAGGTCGCCGTCGGGAATGATGATGATGTCCTGTTGTGCTTTTAAATCCTCTTTCTCTCTGTGTTCTCGGTGCCCTCTGTGGCTAAAAGTTTTTATTTGTTTTTCAAGGGGTTGGAAGGTTTTTTCATAGAGTTTTTTGCCGTATCTTTTTATGCGCCTGGAACTATTTTCTTTCAGGGCGGTCAGGTATTGGGTTACTAAAGCTTCGATCTCCTTTTCTTTTATATCCAGAGGTATTACTTTGAAGTTCTTTTCCGAGACTAAAAAAACATAGAGTTTTTCCGGGGCGATAAAATAGCGCACCAGGATTTCGTTTTCTTTCAAGGTTTCTTTTTGCAGTTCCGGGACGGTTATAGGCTGGGGATATCGAACATCAGCATAGAGCGGATTATTGAGCCTGATCTTGATTAGCAGGTCTTCAAATTCGTATTGAGTTTTTTGATACTGTTCTTTTAGTTCCGCCAGTTTTTTTTCATCTTTGGAGGCGGTTTCGTGCATCTGTTTGCTGAGTGCAGAGAGTTTACCCACCAACCTATCCCGCTGCTCTTTTAACTCCAGCTTAAGGCCTTTTCCCAGGGGAGCGAGTCCTTCGCCCATTTTATCCAAAAACACCCGTGATCTCATTGACTCTGCGTATTTGAAACCTTTTTTGTGGTAACCATTCTCCAGCATAAAAAGAACAGTTTCCTCATATTTCTCATAAACTTTTTCTAAAAAACTCCTCTTCATTTCAGAAAATCCTGTCTGCTTTCGCATTCTTTCCAGGTTGGCGATTACTTTTTCAAAAAACACCTGTGCTTTTTCTATTTCCCTCTGTTTTACCATTATTTTTGCTATATAAAAAAAAGTATAAAATCCGAAATTCACTTCTCCTGTTTTTTCAAAAAAACTGAGGGCTTTATTAAACATATCGAATGCTTTATTATAGTCGCAAATTCTAAAATAAAACAATCCCTTATTCTGAAACACAACGCCTTGACTTGCAAGAGACTCTACTTTTTCAAAATTTGAAAGTGCCTTTTCGTACATCTCAACCGCTTTCATGTTCATATTGATACTCAACAAGATATTTCCTTTTTCTAAATAAACGTTCCCTATCCCCAAGGGATTCCCTGCTTTTTCAAAAAGCTGGAGAGCTTTATCAAACATCCCAAGTGCTTTTTCATTTTTTCCAGTATAAGAATAAACTATACCCTTCTTCAGATATAAATGGCCCAGAACTAAAGCATTTTCAACTTTTTCATAAAAAAAGAGAGATGTATCGTACATCGCAAGAGCCTTTGAAGAGTAACCAATGTTGTGATATATATCACCCCTTTTCAAATAAACATTGCCCTGACCGAGAGGTTCACCAGCTTTCTCAAAAAAAGGAAGGGCTTTACCAAGCATCTCAATAGCTTTATAATTTTCCCCAGTATAACAATATATTACACTTTTCCACAGACAAACATTTCCCTGACCTAATAGGGCTCTTCCTCTTTCATAAAGAACCATGGCTTTATCAAACATCTCAATAGCTTTTGAAGTGTCACCGATTCTTAAATAATATTCCCCTTTTCTTAAAAACAAATCTCCCTGGCGAATAGAGTTTCCCGTTTTCTTAAAAAAAGGTGATGCTTTATTGTACATCTCAAATGCTTTACAATTTTCTCCAGAATAAAAATAAATCTGACCCTTTTCCAGATATACAGCACCAATACCATTAGGGCTTCCTGCTTTTTCAAAAAAAAGTAGAGCCTTATTATACATCTCAAGTGCTTTCAATTTTTTGTTAAGTCTTTGATAAACATTTCCTTTTTGTAAGTAAAAATTGCCATGCCCAAATAGGTTTCCCGTTTTTTTTAAAAAAGTTTGGGCAGCATTATACATCTCAAGCGATTTTTGGTTATTCCCAGCTACGAAATAAACCTCCCCCTTCCTCAAATAAAGAGCCCCTTGTGCCCTAAGATTCCTCGATTTTTTAAAAAATACCAAAGCTTTTTCGTACATCTCAAGCGATTTTGAATTGTCTCCAGTATAAAAATATATGTCGCCCTTTCTCAAATAAACCCTTCCCTGTCCTCTAAGGTCTTTTGATTTTTCAAAATAAGGTAAGGCTTTATCATACAATTCAAGTGCTGCTGATATATTTCTGTAATTATAACCATAAATAATTCCTTTTCTTAAATATATATTCCCTTTTCCCATGTTTACTTTGTCCTGAACAATAAGTTCGTTTAAGTTTCCATAGATTAGAAGTGCCTTATCGCAATACTCGATAGCCATCTTAAGATCACCAATTAATCTTAAATATTCTCCTGCTTGAGATAGAACATCCGCCAGGGTCTTTTCATCCTTGCTTTCTCTTGCCATAATCTCACAGGCTTTTAGCCATTCCTCTTTCCTTTCTTTTACACCCGCTTCGGCGAAAGCTACGATAAACTCGTTGGTTATTTTGTCCCGGTTCTTCTTGAAGAAATCGAGCAAGCCTTTTTCGCCGCATGTTTTGTAAACAGAGAGGATTTGCTCTCGCAATTGCTTGTCTTTGTCAATTTGCTTATCCTGCCCGGAAACCAGGACGCCAACACAAAAGAAAACGAACAAAATAAAACTTACTCTCTTTAACAAATCAAAACTCATCTTCAAACCTCCTGGGTTTATTTTAAATCTAAACATCAATAAAGCCGACACATCTCATAACCCCATTCTATAAAAAAAGATAACGAATTTCAATAGCTTAACACAACAGTTAACCTCAAATAAATTTACTTCCCAACTCTCCCCCCCTCCCACTCGAAAGGATAACTTCATTCGCGGGGATAAAACCACCACTGCTGCCTTACGTGCCTTCTAAAAAAAACCACCCGCTCCCGGAAACTATCATTATGGAGCCTTTTTTAAACTTCTCTTAGTCGGATAGGGTAAAAGCTCCATCACCGGCATCTACAACCACAGTACCTACTTCTTTAATTTTTATCGTATAACCTGTACCCGCTACGGCTGTTCCTCCGCTGTACTGTCCTGCCTGCCAGGAATAAAATCCGGCTCCAGGCTGAACGTTTTTAGCGATTAAACCTACCTGTACCCCATCTTTCCACAGGGTGATTTTTAACAGCCCGGCCACGCATTCGGCATTCCAGGTGATGTTTTGATTTGTCCCGATCTGCCAATTCTCGCCGCCATTGGGTGATAAAACGGTCATTGTAGGCGCTGCTATCGTAAAAGGCGCATCGCTGTCATCAAAAACAGCGGTTCCGACTTCTTTGATTTTAACAGTATATCCACTTCCAGGGACGGCAGCCCCACCACTGTGCTGTCCCACTTCCCAGGAATAATATCCCGTAGACGGGTTCACATTCTTTGCGATTAAGCCTAAAAGTACGCCGTCTTTCCATAGGGTAATTTTCAATAGCCCGGTTATTTTTACACAATCCCAGGTAATATCCCGGGTCGAGCAACTCGACCAGCTTTCTCCGCCGTTGGGTGAGGTGACTTCTAAGTACCCTGAACAAGGTGTATGCCAATCACCCAGCCCATTATTCCCGGTATAAGTTAACCTTGTTTCCAGTATCCCTTTCACGTAAATGTCGTCATACTTGGTAAACGCTGCCCTGGTGTTGTCCGGCGACCATTTAGGATACCTTTCCATAGTATATTCGGTGGTTAATCTTTGCTTATCTGAACCGTCGATATTCATCATCCAGAGGTCATGGGGATACATGCTGCTGCCTGCTGTATTTCCATATTCACCGCTGCAATAAATAATTTTACTCCCATCAGGCGACAAATCGGGACAGTCGTTCTCGCAGGTATGCCCACAAGACCCGCCAAATGTAAGCTGTGTGTGTTCGGTTCCATTCGCCTTTATTTTCCATATTTCTACCGAATAAGAATATGCTGCGCTGCTCCTCCTGGTGTGCACAATCCATTGGCAGTCGGGCGACCAGGACGGAATTCCATAGTGCATGCCGTCTGTGGTCACCTGGAACAGGCCGGTGCCGTCTACATTAATAGTCCAGAGATCATAGTAATTATAAGGCCCCTGCCGGAAGGCGATTTTATCCCCACATGGAGACCATGCAGTCATGGCTATCTGGGAAGCGGGGGAATCATAAATCACGTGCTGGTTCGTGCCGTCAGCATTCATTATCATCAATTTTTTTGTGTCATAATTAACATAAGATATCCGGCAGCCGTCCGGTGCGAAACTTGGACTTAGCTCGGAATCCGGGCTAAATGTTAATTGGACTTGATTACTCCCGTCATCATCCATTATCCAGATATCGTTGTTTCCACTCCTCGATGATACAAAGACAATTTTGCCGCATTCTCCACGCAAAGTCGTTTGCGCCCCAAAACTCAGCAGCGCCACAATTAACACTAACCAAACCCTAAATTTGAAAATAGCTACTTTTTTCATTAATATTACCTCCTGGTAAATTTTTCTCTATTTTAGACACATCTATATAAATATAAGCTGTTTATAATGTTTTTTCTTTCGGATTTGTAAATGTTTAGATTTTTTTTTGAAATGATGGAATGACGCGGGTTTCGATTTGTGCGGATTTATAAATGTGAACTTTTTTGATTTACCGCGGGCTATTTTAGCCGCAAAGCAGCACCTTGCTGGGGCTGATGGCTGGCGCAGGAGCTATTTTAGCCACAGAGAGCACAGAGAACACCGAGGGGGGGAAGCCTAAAACACAAACCCCAAATTACAAACAAGAATCGCTCTCGCGAATTTTGCCGGGGCTATTTCTGCCTCGAAGTCCCACCACGTGGGGATTTTATCCTTTTTGCAACTCCCGATCCAATATCTCCTGTATAACAGGTCGCAACTCCGGGAGGTCTTCTTTGAGGGTTTTCCATATCTCTTCGCTATCCGATGCAAAATAATTATGTACAAGAAAATTTTTCATCCCATATATATCCGCCCAGGGCACATTTGGATAGCTGTCTTTTATATTCTCAGGTATATGTTTTAGGGTTTCTCCAATAAGTTCAATTGCTTTTGCTGTAGCAAATAACGTCTTTTCATCGTCCAAAAAATCCTCGTAATCCATGTCCTCAATAAACCGCCCGGCTTTATCCATAGTGTCGATGACATTGCTTAAATCATCAATAATGGAACGCTCTCTACTACACATATACCACTTCTCGTAATATGTTTTCCCCAATCCGGGGCTTTAACGATTTCTTGTTAACCAGGTCAACATTAATCCCTACTAACCTGGAAAGATAATTCTTTAAATTGGAAAGCTTCAACAAACCAATCGCTTCATCTTTCTCGATCAAAATATCGAGATCACTCCCTTTGCCCTGCTCGCCGCGAATATATGAGCCGAAAATACCGATCTTCTTTACTTTATACTCCTTCTTTAGAAAAGACTTCTCTTTCCTTAATAAGGCGATTAATTTCTCTAATTCTACATTTCCGGTCGCTTTTGCCATATACATATTATGCATCTATAAAAAGAAAATGTCAACCTTAAATCTCAAAAGAGGACCTTTGAGGCCGACCGGGTGACCCAGGAGCCGCAAAAACGGCCCTGTATAGTTCGCCGGGGAGCCGTTTTGGTTTGCAGTTTGTGATTTGGTACTTGTAATTTGTTTGTAATTTGTATTTTGTGATTTGTTATTTTCCCCCTTCGTGCCTTTCGTGTACTTCGTGGTAAAAAACAGCCCCTCAGAGTTCGCGAGTATGCTTTTCCCCTCCGTGTCCTCTGTGCTCTCTGTGGCTATTTTTTCTTGCTATCCGCTTTGTACTGTTTCGGGGTTTTGCCGGTGTGCTTCTTAAAGGCGCTGTAAAACGTAGTCAGGGAATTAAAGCCCACATCCTGGGCTATAGAAGAAATGTTTTTCTCGGTTCCCTGGGGACTCAACATGATTTCCCCTGCTTCCCGGATTCGATAAGAATTGATCAAGTCGGGAAAACTCTGCCCCAATTCATCATTGAGCAGTTGGGACAACTGGTAAGGCTGGATAGAAAGTTTCACGGCCAGCGATTGTACAGAAATTTCTTCTTCACGGTAGATTTTATCCTGCTCCATCAGCTTCCTGAGTTTCTCGATACATTCCTCTGCAAAATGAGGATTCAAGGGAGAATCTATATACTTGATCTTTTCTTTCCGGGAGCGTTTTTTATAAAAATATATGCCGGCGGCCAATAGCAAGATTACCAAAAGCGGCAGCCCGATCTTAAAAAGTAACGTTTGGCGAAATAAAGGTTCAAGGGAAAAAGAGACGGCAGCGCCTTCCGGGTTCCATATGCCGTCGGCATTGCAGGCGGTGACACGAAATGTATAAGAGCCGGGGGATAACCCTTCATAAAAAACGACCCGCTCCCGGCCTGAAGACAGGTACATCCAATCCGGATCGAGACCTTCCAGCCGGTATTTGAATTTTACTTTTTCGGGAGAGAGGAACGTGGGGGCGGTAAAACGAAAACCGGTTTTAGCAACTCCTTTGACACTATTCGCTCCTGCTTCGGGACGCAGCCGGTAGGGGTGGAGCGACTGCTTATCAAACAAAAACTCTTCAATCACTACGGGTGGCGGCAATTTGTTAATGCTAAGCTGCGCGGGGTTTACGATAGAGACGCCTTTTTTGGTGATAAACCACAATTCACCGCCGCGGGTCTGGAGAGCAGAATTCCGGGAGAATTTGTTGTCGAATTCAAGGCTTTTCATGCCGTCGGATGTACCGAATGAGATACAGTTTACAATACCGGGTTCACCGCGGGCAAGCCTGTTTAATTCCGCTTTCGGAATACGAAGGATGCCACGATCGCTCATCAACCAAAAATATCCCTGTGAATCTTCAAAAAATTGGTAAATAGATCCGGCGAACATGCCGTGCTCAGCTTTATAAGAAAAAATTTCGCGGTCTCTTAAGCGCAGCCGCTTCAGCCCGGCTCCTTCAGTGGCTATCCAAAAAATAGGGCCGTCAGCTTCCGGCGGAGTGGGGTCTTCATAAATACAGGTTACGGAAATACCCGGTAAGATTACCTCCGGCGGGGCGGCGCCCCCACCCTCTGAGTCGCTTCGCGACAGGGGAGGCTTTTGGGGGAGGTGCGGTGTATCGTCCCCACGCCGGTGGGTATCTCCCCTGCCCCCCGCAAAACTTTTGTCGAGCTGCTTTGCGACAATCTTCTTGTTTTTATTTGCTTCGTGCCCTTCGTGCTCTTCGTGGTAAAAATAGCCTTTAGTAATTTTAGTGATTCCTTTGTCCGCGGCGATCCAAATATTCCCGGCTCTGTCTTCATAAACATTGTGCGCTCTTTTGCCCGCGGCCTGGAACGATTCGATGACACCTCCTGGAAAACGTATACTAACGCCATCAAATGTACAAAACCATAAACTACCGCGGTTGTCGGCGTATATCGAGGTTACTGTGTTATCAGCCAGCCCGTCATCGGTAGTAAATCGAACAAACGATCCGTTTTTCTTCTTTTGAACGACCCCTTTCTCGATTGTACCCAACCAGAGATTGCCTGCTGCATCCCCGGCAATCGCGGCAATACCTGTACCGGAAAGACCGGGCGCTTGCACGGTTTCAATGACTTTACTACCCCGGCAGCGGAACAATTGCCCGTCCGGGCCACCGATCCAGGTGTCCCCTTGCCGGTCCTGGAATAAAGAAACGGGGGTTTCGCCTGAATACGCTTCAAGCGGCGTATAAGACGAGAATTTTGGGTCTTTTAACCGCCGAATTCCCGAGGCGTCGGAGCCTATCCATAAGCTCTTTTCCCGGTCTTCAAAGAGACTAAAAATGGTTATAGATTCGAACCGGCTTTCAAAAGCGGTTGCCCCGCTGCCTTCTTGTTTTATTCGAATTAATCCTTTCTTAGTTCCGGCCCAGAGATTCCGGTGGCTGTCTTCGATGATGTTCATAATATAATCATCTGTCAAACCGTCCTTAACTGTATATTTCACTGCGGTAGAGTCGCTAACCCGGAAAATCCCTTCATTAGTCCCGATCCACAGGTTTCCCTGCCAATCTTCGCAGAGGGTGTTAATACGGGCGCGGCCTAATCCGGGGATAGAATATTTGAAAAAATCACCGTCCCGAAAGGTAAATATCCCTTTTTCGCTGCTGCCGAATAACAAATTACCCCTGCTATCTTCTAAAATAGCATTAATCTTTTTGCCCTCCAGGCCATGCCTCGAATCGAATGCCTGGAATCGGCCTTTAGAAAAACGGTTCACATAACTGGTGTCAAAGCTGATCCAGAGATTGCTTCTCATATCCTCTTTGATGTGGCGAATCCCCTCTCCGGTTAGGCCATCGGCGGTGGAAAATTTTTTGAACCTTCCGGTTCGACAGCGGTACGAAATGAGACCGGCGGCGCTGCCGATCCATAGAGTTCCTTCCCTGTCTACAAATAAATTCCTGGTTTCCTGGATCCCGGGAACTACAAAAAATGTTAAACCGTCAAAACGAAGTAGACCTTTCGTAGTGGCAATCCACAGGTAGCCGTCGGGAGTTTGAGCAAAGGAGAGGATAGTATCGGATGGGAGGCCGTCCACTGCTTGCCACTGGTCGATCAGGTATAAATCGATCTTTTTATCCGGGTCTAAAGCCGGTACTTGAAAACAACTTAATAGCCAGAGAATAATAACAACCGCTGTGCGCTGTTTTAAATTCACATTCATGTCTTTTACCATTTCCGCATCTTTTTTTATTAATACAAAGAATAATAAAACAAGTTGCTCTGCATTTCAACCCCTAAAAAAAAAGGCCGGGAAAAAATCCCGGCCTTTTTCACATTTCTCCAGCTTGTTCGTCAGGGCTTACAGTAGTAGGGCACCTGGGTGGTGCCCATGGGGACAACGTTGGTTCCGCCATAAAGATTTCCCAGTTCGTTACGATCCAAAACGGCGTTTAAGTTCTCCACCGTAACCTTACTGAGTTGAAGCTTGCTTTCTTTGTTGTTTTTTTTCATTTTTCCGTTACCTCCGGTTTTTAGTTTTTCGAGGCTGAATGAGTTTTGAACTCCTTAACTCAGCCTCACTTTCTTGGACGGAGGAATCCCGGTTTTTTTAAATTTTTTTTTGGTCTTGGAAATTGGTGAAAATCAAAAACGATCTTGCCTCCGGCGGC
>JAGLSW010000563.1 GCA_023135565.1 Candidatus Aminicenantota bacterium
CAATTTTAAGGGTCCATTATAATCTTTTTCGGAGAGTGGAGACATTACTTTTTTGATTAACATGGGCCGGGTGTACGCCAGGATGAATCAGAAGGAGAAGGCGTTGGATGTATTGGAACAGGCTTTATCTAAGACGAATTCGGCGATAGTGCGCAAGCAGATAAACGACATGATCAAGAAGATAGACAAGTAGGGGGACGGCGTCCCCAACCGATCGACCCCAGAGTTTAAGTGGCTTAATTTTTTACAGTCCTGAGATGCGCGCCTATATACCCTACATAAATGCGAAAATTCTTTTCGTCAGCAAAAAAATGGAACCTCAGGTCACCTGTTTTTATGTGTTTTTCAAAGTTGGCTTTTCCTCCACCGGGTAAACGAAAACGGCGCAGCCTTCCGTATTTTTCCATGGTCTGCTCACTTTCACCACTGACGTTTAAACCGAACGCTCTAAGCTTTTTATCACTGAAACTGCCGGAAGTCCATTCTTTGGCGAATCGGTCAAGCTGCTTTAATCTATCTCTAATTTGATTAAAATATTTAGAGTGAATACCGACAGTTCTTGTCAGGTAATGTTCAACTTCGCCGCACAAAATCAGGTGTGGAAAAAACTCTTCTCTTCGTTCCCATAAACCCCTACTCGCCGCTAAACTCTCTTTTCGCTTCCGCTCGAGCCATCGGGCATGCCTGCTCATATGCCCGGGGCCTGGAGGCATGCTTAACCTCGACAAAGCTCTCGACGTCTGCGCCATTCTCTTCTACAAAATAACGCTTTAAATTTTCGATCTTATGCGTGTCCCAAGAATCCGCCGACAGGAAACTCAACGCAGCGGTATCTAATAAATAAGCGGCCCCTAATCCTTCAGCTTGTTTCGTTTTTTCACCCGGCAGCGGTATTTCAAAAATCGATCTCTCATTTTCTTCTTTTTCAATGGGTTCATCACCTGTAATCAAGGGAGCAGAAGTCATTATTTCTCTAAAGCGGTTTTTGATATCTTCTTTCAAGCCCCATTCGGCAGCCGGTTCCCCTGTCCCGTACTGGAGCCAATGAGACACTAAATAACCGGGAGCCAGTTCTAATCGGTACAAATTGTCCCCGATATCTTTGTGCAGCCTCAGTTGATTGATTCCCATCGCGGAAGCTTCACCGAATGTCTGGACAAATAGCTTGATCCCCTCGTTTGCGTCGTATTTGTTTTGAAAGGGGAAAGATAACTCATTAAAAATCAAATAATCCATGTTTATTTTATCAATTTATCCAACTGCTTTCCCCACTCATCGAAAAAACCGTCCGGTTTTTTATCCAGCCTGCCGTTTTCGTCGATCAAAGGCTGGATTATGTCTACCTTGTGCTCTTTTGCATTTATATCTCTTTCAAAAAAATAAATGGCCGCATGTTCGGGAGCAAGTATTTTTTGCTTTACCGCCACCCGGATACTATTAAGGATATGATCGCTGTGAGATTCGATAATGACCTGTACGCCACTTTCCGCCGCTAACGCGCACAGCTTGCCGATCATTGCCTGACCCGCCGGATGCAGGTGGGATTCCGGGTTTTCGATAATTAGCAAGTCACCTACTTTTGCAGTCAAAATCGCAGTCACCACCGGCAGCACGTAAGTAAGGCCGAACCCTACATTAACCGGCCTGAATTCTTCGGTATAACCTTCGGCAGTCTCGAATTTATAAGACAACTTAACCAAGTTCATAGCACTTAAAACCTGGGAACTCAACCTGACCCCCGGAACAACTTCACCGAGCCAAGCATCTAATTGAGACAGCAGCGCCGGGTGCTTGGTTTTAGGGTGCCGCAATCTTTCGATAGGTATCGGATCGCGTTGGGTAACAGCTATAAAATGGGCGGTAAATTCTCCCTTATTGCCCAAAGAGTGCAAGTCCTCTACATGATAAGTCGATGCTGGAAAGAAAGTTTGAGGACTTAGCCGTTCTGCTTGCAAGTATTGAAAATTTTTATTAAAAAGGGATGTGGTAAACGGATCGAATGAACTGTCTTTTAATTCAAAGGATTTTACGGGCTGTAAATTCGATTCGGAGGCGTAGGAAAATTTAAAAAAAGCTTCGTTTTTCTCATCCCATTCCAACTCGAAACAGATGCAGTCGTCTTCGCCATACATGGAATAGGCGTCTTTCCCATTGCCTATGTCGATGTAATCGCCTTTTAAAAAAAGACCTTTGTCGGGCAGGGTTTTTTTCTCATAGGACTGCCGCAGCAAAAGCAGCGATTGAATGGCCGTAGTTTTCCCCATCCCGTTTAGACCTGTAAATAGGGTCAGGTTGGCGGGCGATATTTCAGCTTCTTTAAAAGCCTTAAAGTTTTTAATATATATCGAAGTAATCATTTTTTTTTGTATTTTGTTATTAATTTCTTAATTTTCTCAAAACGGTTCATTACCTGGAGCCGGTCGGCAGTGGCGGAAGTGATGCTCCGGTCAAAGGTGCTGTCCTCTAAAAGCATCTTGAATTGGGCAACAAATTCTTCTTTTTGGGCTAAAAGTTTTTCCTTTTCTTCTTTTGACATTTCGGCCAGGAAAACCGTTAACACTTCGAACAGCGCCCTGTTGAGAGAAAGTTTGATTTTTTTTGGGTTAGCCAGGGACTTGCTGAACACATGTTTGTCGAAAAGGTATTCTGAAACCTTAAGGGATGAGAGGAATTCTTTTTTTAATTCTTCCAACCTTTCCCGGGAAATCCCGTTTAATTCTTTCATCGTCTCGTTTAAGAAACTTTTCATCGACGGTTTATAAGTTTCGTAAGGATGTAAACGAAAGGCCAGGTGCCTCAAAACTAACTCCCTATCTTGCATGCGCTTAGGAGATACGTTTACAATCTCTTTAAAGGCAATCGTCCCGGCTACCTCTTTCAAATAGGCGGTCGCATGCCCTCCCTGGTTCAATGCATGGCGGATTTCCTGGGCGCTAAGAATCAATCCGCCGGTATTAATTCGATAAAAGATGCTGTACTTTACTTCTTCGGGTGTACCGGGTTTAATCAAATAGGCGGTTATCTGGAATTCTTTAAGGCGCCGCTGCATGTTATGAGGGAGCTTATCGAAGGTCAATCCTTTATAATCGTCCAAAAATTCCAAACCTACCAATTTAAGCGGTTTATCTTCCGGGTTGTCCCGGTACTCCTTTTCGCAATCCACTACAAATCGTTTGAAAGTGCACAGCCGCTGCAAACCGTCCACCACCAGCCAGCGATCATCATTACCGGCGTCAAAATAGAAAGAAGGCAAGGGGAAGCGCACTAAAACCGATTCAATTAATCGGCTCATTACGGGGGGCGACCATAAATCCCTTCCCCTTTGAAATTCTGTATCCAGGTCTATTTCCTTATGTTTTATCCGGGCAATGATAGAGTCAAGGCTTTTTATTTCAATCGTTATATCTATAATCTTTGGGATCAAAGGGATCTTTTAAATCTTCTGTATATTCTTCGGCTTCTTCATCTATTTCTTTATACTCTTCGTTTTCTTTTCCAAGAATGTCTGTTTTATCGACCAATTCAGGATCTCCGGTTAATTTGTTTTAAGGTCTATTATTATAAATCATCAGGTATCAATTTGCAAGCAAAAGAAATAAAAAGGATCTACTTGCCTGTCCCCTTTTTCTAAAAAAAAATCCCTCCGGGTTGACAATTCCGCCAAAAAATATTAAAGTACTATACATTCAGGAAGCCACGAGGTAACAAAATGCAGCAGGAGGTGAATAAAATGTTCGGTTCGATTTTTGCTTTGATTATCTTACCGCTGGCGGTTATCGCTGCAGCGATTATTCTTTATTATTACACCGGGAAGAAAAAGGAGGAATAACCTCATGAACCTATACGATAAACTCAGCGACCCCCTGGCTTTTATTATTTTCGTTTCCACCCTGGCCCTGCCTGTTTTAATCGGCATTATTACCCTGAAAAAAACCAAAACCCAGTCCGATTTTTTTATCGGCGGCAGGGCCATGAATAAATTCGTAGTGGCGTTATCAGCCGTCTCTTCGGGTCGCTCGGCCTGGCTTGTTTTGGGCATCAGCGGCATCGCCTACACCCGGGGCGTAAGCGCGGTATGGGCTGTTGTAGGCTATATCGTCGCGGAAATGTTCCAATTCATCTATATCGGCCAAAAACTGCGAAAACAAACCGAAAAACTCAAATCCCTGACTTTACTCGATTATTTCGAATCGCGGTTCCAGGACAAAAAACATTTAGTACGCATCACCGGGGCGGTGATTATTGCTATTTTTATTACCGCTTATGTGGCGGCCCAGTTTAGTGCCGGGGCCAAATCCCTGAGCACCGCTTTAGATATTCCCCTTATCACGGCTCTTATTATCTCGGCGGTCTTAGTGCTGGTTTATATGGTCCTGGGCGGCTTTATCGCAGTGGCCTATAACGACGTGGTACGGGCCGTTATCATGCTTATCGGCCTGGTTATTTTCCCGATCTACGGTTTGATTAAGATGGGCGGCTTCCAGGCGCTGTTGACTACCCTGGGGCAGTTGAACCCGGCTCATGTCGATCCTTTTTCTTTGGGTTTCGGCCTGATTATCGGCTACATCGGCATCGGCTTAGGTTCTCCCGGCCAGCCCCATATCATCGTCAGGTATATGTCTATCGACGATCCCGACAAACTGCGCATCGCTGCCGTGATCGGCACCACCTGGAATGTAATCATGGCCTGGGGAGCGGTTTTCATCGGTTTAATGGGCCGGGTGGTTGTGCCCGTGGTGGACAAATTACCGGACAAAGACCCGGAAATGATCTACTTAGTTCTTTCTTCCGAATATTTCGGTTCCGTGCTTTACGGGCTGTTGGTAGGCGGCATCTTCGCCGCTATTCTTTCAACCGCCGACTCCCAATTATTGGTAGTGGCCTCTACTTTTGCCCGCGATATTTATGAAAAAATTATAAAAAAAGGCGCGGTTATCCCTGAAGCCGATAAATTAAAAATCGGCCGTTATGCAGTGTTTTTTTCAGGAATATTTGCCGTAATCCTGGCTTATGTGGCTAAGGAAGCCATTTTCTGGTTGGTTCTTTTTGCCTGGGGCGGCTTGGGCGCCTCTTTCGGCCCGGCGCTAATTTTTTCCCTGTACTGGAAAAGAACCAACAAATACGGTATCGTGGCTGGGATGATAACCGGCACCCTGGTTACTATTATATGGAAATTATATTTAGTCAAACTCACCGGTCTTTATGAACTGATTCCCGCTTTTTTCCTTTCCGCGCTGGCCATCGTTATCGTCAGCCTGTTGACCAAAACGGACGAAGCCCGCAGCTAACCCGGCCTCTTAGCCTCCGGCGGCCCCTGCCGGGGCGGCCAAACTTTTGAAAAAGTTT
>JAGLSW010000564.1 GCA_023135565.1 Candidatus Aminicenantota bacterium
AAAAGTTTGATCAAAACTTCTTATAATTTAGAATCAAAAGAGCTTCCTGCCGCGAAGCGGCTCATCGGCTCCCCGTGCCACGTCCCGGGGCCTACAAGCGACCAGCTATTATAGCAGTATAGGCAATAGTAAAAACTACCCGACTATCTCGTCTCGACAAGCAGCCCCTCATAGGACACCCGCACTGCGGGCCTAAAAATCCTTGTCTTCATCATAGTAAACAATAAACGTGCGGATGGTTACGCCGTCGATATCCTCGGCATCCTCTTTAATATCAGGCATCTTGACCGTGTTGGGCACAAATACGAGATATATGCCTTCAGGCACACCGATGCTCCGGGCATAATACGCAAGCTGCCCTTTCCCCTTCTCAAAACTGGCCGGGCTGCGGTAAATTTTGAATTCCACTACG
Organism: Candidatus Aminicenantota bacterium; assembly: GCA_023135565.1. GTDB lineage: Bacteria > Acidobacteriota > Aminicenantia > UBA2199 > UBA2199 > JAGLQA01. The sequence goes on from JAGLSW010000564.1 coordinate 413, forward strand.
TATTCGAAACCGCGCAGGTTGACAATCAAATCGCAGCGCCCCAAGCCGGTATGAGGCTCTAAATAACTTTTACCTTCTACTTCCACAATAAAAGATTGGATGTATGTCTCAAAACTATAACCTAACGCCGCTTCTTTGAGGTTCTTGTATTCCCCGGTTTTCTCGTCTTTCTCCCGGAAATATTTGAAACCGCGCCGCTTGACATAGGCTTTGTAGTTGTCTATCAGGCCGGTAAAATCCAATTTCCCCTGTTCATAAAAAAGGGTCTTGAAATCCAGGGTGCGAAAAAAACGGTCCGCTTCGCCGTTGGCAAAAGGATAAAAAGCATCGAAAAGAGCCTTTTTGTAGAGCGGCACATTAAAAGTAATAAAGCCTTTTTCATCGTTTTTGATGACCCCGTATGCGGTGAGGAACTTGACCCGATCGTCGTTAATGGTGAATTCCACCGGGTTTTCGTTAAAGAGCAGCCTTTCTACGAATTTCCGGTGCCGCCTGGCTTTGTTGATAATATTGGAGATGTTTTTATCTATGGCTATTTTGATATACCATTTTTCAACCTGCAAATAGTCGTCGTATTCGATCTCCGCTTTGCCGGGGTGTCTTCTGACTAATTGGAAAGCGAAACCGTTCACTAACCCCGGTTGATTGCCGGTGATATAAGAGATTTTTTCTTTTACTTCGGCGGCGAATAACTGGCCGGTTTCCGTTTCGTGCATTTCCAATAGTTCGCGGGTTTCA
>JAGLSW010000565.1 GCA_023135565.1 Candidatus Aminicenantota bacterium
AACTTTTGATAATTGAGAAGCAAAAACGCTCCCTGCGGCGAAGCCGCTTATAGGGTGCCCGCGCCGCGGGCTTGAAAAAGTTTGATCAAAACTTTTTATAATTTAGAAGCAAAAGCACTGCCCTGCGGCGAAGCCGCTCATAGGCTCCCCACGCCGTGGGGGCGCCGACCGCCTAAGAACACAATATAGTATTCGCTCTCCCGGTTTTCGCTTTAATTTATAAAACGTTCCCCTTTTTTTTCTATGTGTCGCGCTGTGGGGCTTTAGCGGGAGTAAAAATTTATAAAATGTGACCCCCGGCATCAGTGAAACCGACACAATTGTTGTTGTTTTACAAAGATTATCGAACTTACGAAGAAGGTTTTAGATGACTTATCGGCTGGGGGACCGCCCCCTTTGACAAAAAATCGGTTAAATTAACGGAAATTCGGTCAATTTTGCTCTAGGTCAAGATAAATTGGACAAAAAATTACATTAATCACCCAACACCTCCTACACTCAAATCAACCAGTTTCCTGAGCGGACGCTTTAAGAAAAAACAAAATTTCGTCATAAGCTCCAAATCACTCATTCCTCCTTCGAAAAGAGTATCTTTAACAAAAATCCGTTGATGACGAGAGAAAATCCGTCGATTTTGAGAAAAAATTGGTCGATATTAACCGAAAATCCGTTGATTTAACGTCCAATCGGTCGATTTCGACGGCAATCGGCTGTTTCCGGGGAAATATAGGTCGCTGATGGCGACCGGCAGCCGGGTGAAAACCATCCGCCATTAGCCGCGCATGAAGGGGCTCTTGCGGCATCCGATGCCCCCCGGTATATTAAAGAAATAGGCGAAAACCCTGCTATCCAGCGTATTTTCGTATTTTTGCCATTTTAGATAATTTGTTATCACGGGTTTAGGGCTTAATCAAAGCAGCTTCGATAAAACTGTCCCCCGCCCGGGCAGTCGGACACATACAGCGCACTCTACAGCGCTTAACCCCGTGTGGGGAATTTTGGGGTCAGCTATTTCTTTCCCTAACAAGCAAGACCCGGCCCTGACAGTCTAATCCGAAACGCCGCCGGTATTCTAAAATTCCCACAAACCCACCCACCGCCCCCAGTGGTCCCAAAGTGGGGGCACCCGCGGAGGAAATTAGTCTGTCACCCAAAACGATAGACCGTTATATCTCTGCATCACAAATGCCCGGAACCGGGTGAAATTTTTTCTTATCAAGGGAAAGGGCTAATCATCATACCGGTTTTTTATGTATAGAAGAATCGTATCTAAAACAGCAACTATAAGATTTCCCATCAGCTCGATTACTTCTTCAAGCTTACTGCTTGAAATTTCAAAAGTTGTTTTGCCCTCTTCGGTTGTCAGTGCAGAAAAATAATCCTGGAAGTTTTTTATAGCTTCAAGGTAAGGAATGTCATTCCTCTTGCATTGATTTACTAATTCTTCAACCTGGGAAGAACAATTCTTAAATGTTTTTCCAAATTTTTCAATAATTTTTTTCATATAATCATAGTTTGTAACCTCATCTTCAAATGGGAACTCTAAAGATTTTTTGCAATGCTCAAGTACAAAAATGAATTGGAAAGATTCCTCCATTGCCTTATTTGAAATTTTTATAAAATCATCATCAAACCGATCGAATTGATTATAGAATGTTGTTTCTTTTAGCCTGTCAGCCGGAATTGAACTCAGGAAGAAATTATTAGATATCGATTGTTTACTTTCCAGGTCGTGCAGGGTTATCCTGAAGGCTGTGTCCAGGAATAATTTGCCTTTAAATGTAAACAAGAATACAAATTGCTTCCTGAAGACATCCATAATATAAAAATCTAAGGAGGTGTAGGAAAAATTTTTAAAATACTTGAATAGGAATTGTTCCGATTTTTCTAACGCATCCTCGAAATCAGTAGGTGATTTTAGGTCACACTGGAATATAAGCGAATCATCACCGCCTACTTCTTCTTGGAAATATTTTCCGATACTATAATCGTCTATACATCGGGCATCTAAACCCTTAAGGCAGGGGGCGGTGCGTGCAAATGTGCAAATTAGCACAAAAAAAATCAGTTTTGAAAATTTAGCCTATCCCCTTTCCGGCACTCGACGTTGACCTCCACGGCTCATGGGGTGACAATATTTCCTCTTCGCTAACCGCCATGAATCATGGTATGACAATATTAGCTCATGGTTATCAATTAAGGGGCAAGGTTGGATAAAATTTGCTCACAGATGACCTCCAGAGGTCAACGTTGCATAAAATTTGCTCATCGATGGCCTCCACAGGTCACGGTTGAATTAAATTTGCTCATCGTTGATATGCCTTTGAAAAAATCGAAAGAAAATTAAACAACATGTTCAATGATCGATGAGCGCCCCCATAGCCCATACCACTTATATACTTTTGTAGACATCTCCCCTGGGGCCAATTTTAAATACCAGGAAAGTTTTATTTTTTTTATCAAAACGCGAAATGCTCCAATCCGTATCCTGTATGTATCATCAGTGCCTTTGATCGGTTTTAAATTCAGTTTATCGCCCTCCAAAAACATTAAGAGCACTCTATCCACTCTCTTTTTCATAGTTGCATCGAGTTTTCTGTAAGTCTTAAAAGCCTCCTTCGAGAAATCTATCCTGGATTCCAACTTATTGTCTCTCCTCGTTTATATTCATCCTCAGCAATTGTTAAAGCTTGTTCTTCTTCTCCGGAAAGGGGGGTTGTATCACATTCTATGAACACTTCTTCAAATATTTGTTCCCTTGCCCTAACGTCCAGGGATCTCAAAAGATTTATGATTACCTCTATGGGTATGTTTACCTGTGTTTTACTCATTTTTTCCTCATATTAATAATATAACTGTTTTGTATGTAATGTCAACCTTTCTATAAAAAAATCATAGTTTTTTTTGCTTAAAGGGCAAGGGGCGGTAAACATTTGGGGACAGGCCGGTTACAACCAGGCCGGTTACAACCAAAACGTTCCCTGCCGGGTGACGCCCCCATTAAATTGAAGTTGGGGGCAGCGGCATACCGCACCTTCAAAAAAATTTGAACAAAACTTCTAATAATTGAGAATCAAAAACGCCGTCCGCCCTCCCCCCTTTTGCTTCATAATTGAGCAAAATCTTTTTTTTGTGAAAATATTCTAACATTACGAAGAAAGTTTTAGATGACTTATCGGTTGGGGACACTGTCCCCCTTTGCAAAAAAGCGTCTTTTCTTTTATAATATAGAAATGGAAAAAATATTGGTCGTTGAAGATAACAAGTCCATGCAGGAAATGCTGGAAAGCATCCTGTCGAAAAAAAGGATACTCGGTCAAAACCGCGGAGAATTTTGGGGACAGGCTATTTCTTTCCAATTTACTGGAAGAATTCGCTAACCCGGTCGTGAAATCTTTTGGAAAAACTGAATAGTTACTTGTTTTTTTGTTGAATTTTACCGTAAATTATTCTAAAATATATAAGAGCAAATTGTACCGGTTACTGCGGTTGTAAACGGCAGCAGCCGGAATGCTTTAAAGGAGCAAGGTAATATGAGTATGACGAGAACGATTAGACTTGAAGTCAATGAGGATATTTTTGCAAAGGTGTTCGATTTTTTGCGATTATTGCCGAAAGATTCCTTTGATGTGCGAGTAGAAGAGCCGGATGATATCTTCACAAAAGAAGATCAACAAGCTTACCGGCAGGCGGTCCGGGAACTCAGCAGCGGTGATGCCATCAGTTTAGAGCAGGCGAAAAAGGAACTTCTCGGTGTATGAAGTAAAAATCTCGCACAGTAATTTTCGATGCTTTTGATAAAATTGCCACCGATCCGCTCGATACATCCTTAGATATAAAAAAAATGAAAGATAAGCAGAACCATTATCGACTAAGATTAGAGAAATATCGAATACTCTTCGAAACCAGGAAAAAAGAAATATTAATTTATTTTTACAAAGCGGATTCACGGGGCGATGTTTACAAATAAATCAACCGGCAGAACCTTGCACAGGTTACAGTCCCCTCTTGAGACTTGCCGGGAGGTGGCGCTGAGAGGCTTTAGCGGGAGTAAAAATTTATAAGATGTGACCCCCGGAACGAGTGGGGGGCAGCCGACCCTCGCCTCCGGCGGCCCCTGCCGGGGAG
>JAGLSW010000566.1 GCA_023135565.1 Candidatus Aminicenantota bacterium
CCTCCGGTGGCTCTCCGAGGGCCAGGGGGAAGCTCTCTCTAACCCCCCATTATTGGCTTCGCAAAACACACTAAGCCTTAAGGCAACAGCATTGCAGGGCCGCCGGTAGAAAAAAAGGGGACAGGCTGGAAGGAAGGTGGAAGGGGAAGGAATGTCTCACGACATTACCCTATGGCATCATGACATTAGTATTTGCCGCCACGGGAAATGCCGTTGAAAAGATAAAATTTTTATGATATTATCCTGTAAAAGTACGAAAAAAAAACGGTTTTTTTCCCCCCGACGGGATGCCTCCGGCGGCCCTGCCGGGTGACGCCCCCATTGAGTTTTTCGTCGGGGGCCAGCGGAATACCGCACCTTTGAAAAAGTTTGATCAAAACTTTTGTTTAGCGAGAAGCTTTTCGTATCGAGAAGCGCCCCTCATAGGCTCCCCGTGCCACGGGGTTGAAAAAGTTTGATCAAAACTTCTGTTAAGCCGCTTTGCGGCTGCGATATGAATATGGGACTTTATAAAAAGATTGTTATTTTACTTGCCTGGACAATGTTTATGGTACTTTTCCCGGGCGCGCCGCTGCTGGCATTAGACCCGGATAAACCATTAGACCGGTTCCTGATCGACCAGTGGGAAATCTCCGCGGGCCTGCCTTCAGATAATATTACCGCCCTGGCGCAAACTACAGACGGCTTCCTGTGGATCGGCACAGATAAAGGACTGGTCCGTTTCGATGGACTAAAATTTGAACTTCTCGATATAGATAACAACCCGGAAACAACACATCTGCGCATCTCAACTCTCTTCGCAAACAAAAAAAATACCCTGTGGATCGGCCACCAAAAAGGCTTAACCCGCTTTCGCCAGGGAGAATTCCATACCTTCTCGGCAAAAGAAGGCTTCCCGGGCGGACGTATTTCAAAAATAACCCGCGACGTGAACGGCAGCCTCTGGGTAGGCACTGCCGATAACTTTCTAAGCCGCCGGGAAAAAGAAATCTTCACCCTTTTCGACAGCAGCAAAGGTCTAAAGGGGAAATTTATTACCGCGGTGCTGGAAGATTCTCGCGGCTTTTTGTGGGTTTCAACCCTGATTGACGGCCTGTTCAAATTCCAATACGGTAAGTTCGTTAGGGTAGAAATCGCAGGCATGGACAGCCGCCATTCTATGCACGCCCTCTATGAAGATAAAGATAAACACCTGTGGATCGGCACCAATATGGGACTCTTCCGCTGTAAAAACAACAGTGTGCGGGTCTTTACCACCCGCGACGGCCTGTCCGATAACCGGGTAAACCATATCATGGCAGACAGCGGCGGCAGCATCTGGGTGGGTACGGTCAACGGCCTTAACCGCATTACCGGAAGCAGCAGCCCGAATCCCATTATCGAAACCTGCTTTAAGAATTTTTATATTAATTGCCTGCTGCAAGATAAAGAAAAAAGCCTCTGGGTGGGCACTACCGGCTCGGCGCTAAAACGTCTGCGGGAGGGCGTTTTTAAAACCTATTCCACCGAAAACGGCCTGGGCCATTTCGTCTCCTGTCTTTACGAAAGCAGCGACGGCGCTGTCTGGATCGGCACGGACTATGGCCGCCTCTTCCGAAATGTTAGTAAAACGGGCGCCATTACCGAATTTCCCATTCAAAAAGATATCCTGGACCTGCGCATCCGCACTTTAGGCGAAGATGGCTCAGGAAACGTACTGGTAGGCACCATCCGCGACGGTATCTTTTATGTGAAAAAGGACGGCCTGGAACCCTACGCAAACCGGGAAACCCTGTCCGGCAGCATTATCCAGGTCATCCGGCGGGATGCTGAAGAAGGGCTCTGGGTGGGCACTATGGGCCGGGGGTTATTCCGTTTTTCCCGGGGCAATATGAACCACTACACCATCAGCGACGGCCTGCCCAGCAACGTGATTCTTAATGTGTTCGTCGATAAAAAAAACAATACCTGGGTGGCCACATCCGGAGGCGTTGTTTTCCTGCCCGGCGGTAATTTTGAAAATAGCAAAAAGTACTTAGAAGGGGTCTTTATCCTGGCAGTCTATGAAGACCGGGCCGGGATTTTTTGGTTCGGCACCTTAGGCCGGGGGCTGGTGCGTTTCAAAGCCGGGCAGCTCGATTTTTTTGCTAAAACAGCCGGTTTGGGCAGCGATAATATATATCAAATATTGGAAGATGAACACGAATACCTGTGGATGAGCAGCGATATAGGCGTTCTCCAGGTGAGTAAAAAAGATATCGAGCGGTTTTTCGAAGCTGGAAGCCACAAGAGCGGGCACGGGCACGGGGTAAACTGTATGGTGTACGGGATTTCCGACGGTTTGAAAAGCGCCGGGTGCAGCGCCTGGGGCAATAACTCAGCCATAAAAAGCCGCGGCGGCGGATTCTGGTTTGCCACACCCAAAGGAGCTTCGGTGGTTTACCCGGCTAAACTAAAAATAGATAAACTACCGCCGCCCCCGGTAATAATCGAAAAAATCTCGGTAAACGGCAAATCCTATCCTGTTACCGGGGAGCTGCCCCGCTTTAGAGAAAACAAAAATATCGAAATCCATTTTACCGCTGCCGCTTTTACTGCTTTAGAGCGGGTTAAATTTAAATACCGGCTGGAAGGATTCGACCGGGAGTGGATACCTTTAGCCCCCGGTAAAAAAAGGTCTGCTATATATGCGTCCCTGCCTGTAGGGGAATATACTTTTCGAGTTACCGCCGGCAGCAGCGACGGTTTGTGGAATGAAGCAGGCGCTTCATTGACATTTCCTGTTTTTTCAGCGCCTACCGGCGTACCGGTTTATCTTTTTCTTTTATTGATCCTTTGCGGCGGAATCGTCTTCTTTTTGTTAAGAAAAAAAACTCGCCCCGGCGCAAGCAGCGCCCCGAAGTATAAAACTTCCACCTTAGACCAGAAAAAAGCGGCAGAGATCGCCAAAAAATTAATTCATCTTTTGGAATATGAGCAAGCGTACCTCCGTGAAGATGTTTCCTTAAAATCCCTGGCTGAGGAGCTGGCGGTGTCCTATCACCAGTTGTCCCAGGTGATTAATGAGCAGTTACAGAAGAATTTTTTCGATTTGATAAACAGTTACCGCATCGAGGAGGCGCAGCGCCGTTTAGCGGACCCCAAAGAAGCGTCCCGCAGTATCCTGGCTATAGCCTTTGACGTCGGTTTTAACACCAAAGCGGCGTTTAACCGGGTATTTAAAAAGTACGCCGGTATGACCCCCTCCCAATACCGCAAAGCCCAAAAAAAATAACCCCGGTTTTAAATGCAGTCCGCGGGGCCTGTTGGAATTGCCGTGGCCGCCGTCCGTTCCGGGGATTAATTCTGCCGACAGTGCCGGCAAAATCACAAATAAAATTGACAAGTCTATCCTGTAGAATTATAATAATACCATGGCAAAGAAATTTAATATAACCGGCACTTGCATCCCCAGGCTCCATTTTATGGGAGATATATCGGGAAAACTGGAAAAAATAAGAGAGATGATAAGCGCCGGTGATTATTTCACCATCAACCGCCCGCGTCAGTATGGGAAAACAACAGTCATGTACCATATGGAACAGCAGTTGAAAAAAGATAAGGGCTACCTGGTACTGAATATCAGTTTTGAAGACATAGATGCGTCTATATATAAAGAACACCGCTTATTTATTGCCACGATACTGGATATATTGAATGAACAATTGGAATTTATCGGGGAAAAGGAACTGGCGGCATTGTTTAAAGACAAAAACACTATCTCCAATTTTAACAGGTTGAACTCTTTTTTCTCGGCCCTGGTTAAAAAATCGGGCCGGAAAGTGGTGCTTATGATCGACGAAGTAGATAAAGCCGGGAACAACCAATTATTCCTCGATTTCCTGGGCATGCTGCGCAAGAAATACCTTATGAAAGTCGAAGAGCGGGGTTATACTTTCTTTTCGGTTATCCTGGCCGGTGTGCACGACGTTAAAACTCTAAAAGCCAAAATTCGTCCGCAGGAAAAAAGAATGTACAACAGCCCCTGGAATATAGCCGTGGATTTTGAAGTAGACTTAAGTCTTTTTCCCGGTGAAATCGCCGCCATGCTGGAGGAATACGCAGCGGCACGGCAGGCTGAAATAGATATCCCATTTTTTGCCGGGAAAATTTTCTATCTTACCTCCGGGTATCCTTTTTTAGTGAGTTATCTTTGCAAAATTATCGACGAAGAGATATTACCCGGTAAAAGTAAAAAGACCTGGGAACCGGCGTATCTAACCCGGGCAGTTCAAAAAGCCCTGACGAAAAAAAGTACCAATTTCGAAAGCCTGATCAAAAACCTGGAGAACAATCCCAACCTTTATGAGTTTATATTTAAGATCATCATGAACGGCCGGGAATTTTCCTATAACCCTCACAATGCGGTTATTCACCTGGGCACGGTTTACGGGATTCTCAAAGAAGAGCAGAGAAAAACCAGGGTTCATAACCGGGTGTATGAGCAGTTGATATATGATTATATGAGTTCCAACTTAGAAACCTCGAACGAAATCAAGCTCCACCATACCAGCGCCGCGTACATCGAAAAAGACGGCTCCATAAACATAAAGAATGTTTTATTGAAATTCCAGGAATTCATGAAAGAACAGTACAGCATAAAAGATAAGGATTTTCTCGAACGAAACGGGCGGCTTCTTTTCCTGGCTTTTATTAAACCTATCATCAACGGCAGGGGGTTCGATTTTAAGGAAGTGCAAATATCCGAGGAAAAGCGGCTGGATGTGGTCGTTACCCTGGGGGACAAAAAATATATCGTCGAGTTAAAAATCTGGCGTGGGGAAGCTTATCACCAGGCCGGAATCGGCCAGTTGTGCGATTATTTAGACAGGCAGAATGCGAACCGGGGTTATCTTTTGATCTATGATTTGAGGAAGGAGAGCGGCAAGCAGGGAGAATGGGAAAAAATAGAGCAGCAGGGCAAAGAGATTTTTGCCGCCTATGTATAGTTAGTAAAAAGCGGGCGGCACCCGCAGCCTACATACGTGGGGGAGCGTTTCTCGCTTTTCTCAACGAAAGTCTTGTTCAACCCCGTGGCACGGGGAACCTATGAGGGGGGTTAGAGTAACAAAAAATCGTCTCGCTTTTCTCAACAAAAGTTTGGCTCCCGGCAGGGACTACCCTCTCCACGTGGTGGGTGCGCCGCACCCCTCGCTCTATAAACGCCAGAGATAAGAAACCTTAAAAAAGAAACCGCGTTTGGTTTCTAAAAAACGGTCTGCAGGCAAATACTGCCGGTTCCGCCACTGCAATTTCTCGTAAATAGAACCGTACCCTAAGTGGATAACCGTACCGGGGATGTAAGTAAAAGAGGCCAGCAGATCGACCAACAATTCGTCCCGGAAAAAATTATACTCGGCTATGCCGCGGAAAAACAGGTACTTGTTCAACTGGAAAGTAGTACGGCTGCGGAGCAGCGTATAATCATAGATTTTTTCGCCATCGGCGCTGCGGTAAAAATCGACATAAGAAAGGTTCAAGGAGGTCCTGAACTTCTCCGCAGGGAGATATTCGAAGAATGCACCTACGTGGTTCCCCTTACCCTGGTAGGGGCTGTCGGCATCGTAATAGATCGCCCCGGTATAGCGGTAGAAAATCTGCGCCGCAAAATATTTGCTCAGTTGGCTGTAAAACTGGAAACCCAGCCCGCTGCGGTCGAAGCGCTCCCCGGCAAACACTTCGTCGGCGGCAATGAAATCAACCCGGAATTGAGTCTGCCCGGGCATGTGAAAACGAAGCGTAAACAGGTTGAAGGTTTCAAACATAGCGCTGTACTTGTCGTAGAGATGAAAACTCCAGTAAAAAGGCTCGATGCGCTGGAAAAATTTGGATTTGGGGTAGATCCTTAATATGCCTAACAGGGCCAGCCGGGTGATGCCGGTGCGGGTGAAAAAACCGCTGTCGATCCTGAAATTTTTAGACACATCCTGCAGCCCTAAGTCTAAGGTTACTTTGCGGGTGCTTAATGAATAGCGCAGGCCTAAAGTGTGACCGTTTTCTTTTTCGCCCTCATCCCGGCCCTTCGTCGTGGAACCGAGAAAATGGTATTCAGCTACCGAGATAGGGGATAGACGAAACCTGCCGTCCGTGCCGATTATCTTATTATAAGAACCGGCAAAATCCCGGCCCGTATAAAAAGCACCGATGTAGGAGTCGTTTTTCAGGGCATGACGAAATCGGAAAATCGAAAAATAAGCATCTTCCGTAAAGTCCGCGGAGGGTTTTTCGTCGATAGCATATATAGCGGCAATGGTATTGCGCCGGCTGATTTTTCCCGATAATTTTAAACCGAAAATGGGATCGGCGATCATGCGCGTATGGACGATAGAAACCAGGGGGCCATCTTCGGTATTGCCGGAAAAATCGAACACTTCGTCACCTTCTAAGAAGAAAGGGCGTTTTTCCTGGTAGAAAAGATCGTAGCGGAGGTTCACGTCTACCTGGCCGGCGTCTGCTTCTACCTGGCTGAAATCGGGATTATAAGCAGCATCCAGGGTCAGTGACGGGGTAAGTCCCACTTTGGCGGTTAAACTAACAGCGCTGCTGCTGTCATCTACTTTTAGTTCTCCTTCCCGGTGCGAACTTTCCCTGTTGGAAGTAAAAGCCGGCAGCAGTTCCACCACCCTTTTGTATTTGATGCCGGAGACAGTGACAGGCAGGCTCTGTGACAGCATGGAGCCTTTTTCCGGGTATATGACCGGCAAGCTGGCATATTCCGATTGGCGCATCAGTTGGCGGATAAAAAGTATTCCCATGGTGAATTTTTTTTTGCCGGGGAAGCGGATGCTTTTTAGAGGGACCTGTAATTCTGCTGAATACCCCTGGTTGTCGATCTGGCCTTTGCTGTACCATACCATATCGTGACTTTCATCGAAATGTCCTTGTATATCCATCATTCCGTCCCCTTG
>JAGLSW010000567.1 GCA_023135565.1 Candidatus Aminicenantota bacterium
AAACTTTTTCAAAAGTTTGGCCCCCGGCAGGGCTGCCGGAGGCAAGTCCTTCACAGTTCGTCGAGTATGTTTTTGCTGGAACTGAATGCCGGTGCCGGGGCTTTTTCCCTCTTGTATATTACTTCGATAGGTAGTATAATAGGGAAGCCATCGAAAAAAAGTTAGCTCAAAATTCACGGCAGATGGTTAAACGAGGAAAAAATGAAAAAAAAGATATTTATCCTGGGAAGCTTAATTATTGTAGTGGCGATATTTCTTTCCAATACCCTCTTTACCATAAACGGCAGCGAAAGGGTAACGTTATTGTCTCACATCATTTACCGGGGCTTGATGGGCTACCATTACAGCGGTAAAGCGATAGATGATGAGTTTTCCCAAAAAGCCTTTAAAGAATACCTGGAACTCCAGGATGTGAATAAACGTTACCTGCTTAAAGCGGATATCGAGAGATTACAAAAATATAAAGATAAAATAGATGATGAATTTAATGAAGGCAAAACGGAACTGATGGAAATCACTACCCAGATTCTCCAACAGCGCATCGAACAGGTGATGGGCTTCTATGAAGGCATACTGGCTAAACCCTTCGATTTCACGAAAGATGAGAATTTCGAGTTTGACCCCGACAAAAGAGATTATTGTACAAACTTAACGGAACTGAAAGAATTGTGGCGCAAAACCCTTAAATACCGGACCCTGGTAAGGTACGTCAACCTGCTGCGGGCGAAAAAGAAAGAGCTGGACGATAAGAAAACCGGAAAGAAAAAGGAAAACGATAAAACCACGGGAACGAAAAATAAAAACGAAACCGGCAAGAATGTTGAAAAAAAAGAACAAAGCAAACAAGAATTAGAGAAAAAAGCCAGGGAAGCGGTTTTAAAAAGTTACAAAAATATATTTAACCGCACCTTGCAAGCCAATAAAAATGATGCGCTGTCCCGGTATTTAAATGCCGTGGTTAATGTATACGATCCCCACACACTCTATTTTCCACCCAAGGAGCAGGAGGACTTCGAGATGGAGATGTCCGGCACCTTCGAGGGAATAGGCGCGCTGTTGGGAGAAAAAGACGGTTACGTGACCATCTCCCGTATCATTGTGGGCGGTCCATCCTGGCGCCAGAAAAAACTCCAGCCCGGCGACCTGATCCTGAAAGTGGGCCAGGCTGATGAAGAGCCTGTGGATATAGTGGGCATGCGGGTAGTGGATGCCGTCAAGTTGATCCGCGGCAAAAAAGACACAATAGTTAAGTTGACGGTTAAGAGGCCCGATGGACAAATTAAAGTGATTCCCATTGTGCGGGGTGTGGTGATTATAGAAGATACCTTTGCCAGATCGGCGGTTTTGTACCAGGAAAAACTAAAAAGAACTTTCGGTTACATCTATTTGCCCAGGTTTTACAATGATTTCTCCCGGTCGGATGGGCGCAATTCCACTGACGATGTGAAAAAAGAACTGGAAAAACTGGAAGCCAAAAAAGTAGAAGGAATTATTTTAGATTTAAGATATAACAGCGGTGGGGCGCTGCGGGATGCCATACGCATGTCCGGGCTGTTTCTCCAGGAAGGACCTGTTGTCCAGGTCAAGGATAAGGACGGCGACCCCAGGATTTACAATGATCCTGATCCCGCTGTCAATTACAAAGGGCCGTTGATCGTGTTGATTAACACCTTGAGCGCATCTGCTTCCGAGATACTATCGGCAGCGCTGCAGGACTATAACCGGGCAGTCATCGTCGGCGGCGCCGGTTCTTTCGGTAAAGGAACCGTCCAGGTAATGTTGAACCTGGACCGCTACATAGTCAAAAGGAGAGAAGATTCCAAACCTTTAGGGGCTTTAGCCATTACCATCCAGAAATTTTACCGTATCGACGGCACCTCCATTCAACTGCGGGGCGTTACTCCTGATGTGGTTTTGCCCGACCGTTTCGATTATTTAGAGTTAGGCGAGAAATATTATGATTATCCTTTGCCCTGGGATTCCGTAGCCCCGGCCCCTTATAAAAAGTGGAGCAGCGATCTTTCCAACCGGGAAATGCTGGCAGCCAAAAGCAAGCAGCGGGTAGATAAGAGTCCCCGTTTTGCCCTATTAAAAAAGTATATCGGCAGGTTAAAAGATATGCGCAAAGACACCCTGCAGAGCCTGCAATTGGAAAAAGTAATGAAAAAACAAGCAGAGAGACAAAAAGAAACAGATAAATTAGATAAATTCGAGAAGAAAACGTTCCCCGTCAAGGTTCTTCCTGCTCAAGAAATGGATAAGAATTTGTCGGAACGGATGGCAAAAGAGGTAAAAGCCAGGCAGAAGGATTGGTTTGAACGCATCGAGAAGGACATGTACCTGTTTGAGGCCATGGCTATCCTGAACGACATGATAAAGAATTAGACGTCCCGGAATCTTGTAAAGCTTATGCGTTTTTGTTTCGTTTTGCCTGATTTTACCAGCCGCAGCTTGTGACCCCTGTGATCTGCATATCTTTTTCATCTAAGATAATTTTATAGGTATAAGAATCGGTTACCAATGTATGCTTGAAACTTTTTGGGGGATCCAGGTAAGAGATACATAACGTCAGGTCAACCGTCAATTCCGGGTAGTAGTCGTCCCACCACATAAGGTTGAAAGCCACCCAGCCCGAATCTACAGTGCATACCTGGTGCCTGATACCCTTGAGTGTATTGTCTTTTTTGGGATAAATGGTTATAAGGAATACGCCCTTGCCGCTTTTCAATACCCCTCGTGGATAGGTGATATCGCCGCATCCTTTAGAACAAGCAAATTTACAACCGTGTTGGTAATCGGGTACAGCTTTATCCCCCAGCCATTTCCAGTTTTTAATTTTATAGGTAACGATCATGGAACCGTGTTCCGGGTCGCATTTACCCGGGATATTCTTACAAATAACGAAATCTTTCTTCGCATCATACTCCACCAGGATGGTAATGGTATTCACCGTTTTACTGCTTAGCGAGGAGTAAGTGACTTTTTTTATGGAAAAGTTTCCTTCCAATAGATCGGCCTTTCCCAAAATAGTAAATACTCCTGATTTACCATAAACTCCGCTCTGTTTTACCCGGACAAAGTAGTCTCCCGCCGGAACAGTCGCTGGGGCGGTATATAAGACCGGCGAGGAATTATAGGGAACAGCAGATTGAATCGGGTAGTTTGCGCTTTTATCGGATTTTACCAGGTTAATCGCCACATTTCCGCTGATCCCCACGGTTGTCCAGGTAATTTTAATAGAATCGCCGGTGTTATATGTTTGACCGTTGATAGGAGAGCTCACTGTAATACTCTGGGAAAAAAGCAGCCCCATGCTTACCAAAAAACAAATTGTAAAAAAAACAATTTTTTTCATTATACTTAACCTCCTTTTATTACTTCGTAGACCTTTGTTAAGAAAACAAAGCCCGCAGCGCGGGCACCCTATAAGCCGCTCCGCGGCAAAAACAGGATTAGACTATCTCGGTTCTCTTTCATGGATGCGCTCGCAGCGCACCCATCTTTCTTCTTCGTGGCTGCGCACCATCATGACGTCTTCGGACTCGAAGCGAATTTCGAAGCCTTTTTCTTTATCCCGGTAGAGAACCATAAGATTGTGATTATCTATGATCTCCAATTTTCCTCTTTCTTCGCCTTCGCCCACGGTGAGGTCTTCAAAAACTCTTATCTCGCGAACCTCTTCACGGCCTAACTGCACCCGCCAAAAGCCTACCAAAAGGCGGCGTATTTCCATTTCTTCTCCGGGTCGCCGTTCTTCTTCCCGGGCTTCTTGCCTTTCTTCCTGGCTGTAGCTGACCTGGGTTAAAGCGGTCAACGCCAGCAAAACCACGAAAACGATTGTTACTAATTTTTTCATATTGCCTCCTTTTCGTACTTTCATCAGTTGAATTATACATAAACAAAAAATTATAATCGATATGATTTCTAAGATTTATGTTAGGCTGTTTTTGGAATTTATTTCGGAATGCGGGTTTTAGATTCCCCGGCCTCTGCTGTTTTTGCCGCGAAGCGGCTTATAGGCTGGGGACGCCGTCCCCCCGCGGAGCGGCTTATACCCTGCCCACGTGGTGGGCCGCCGTTTCCTTTTCTTCTTTAGTCAGGGTGCAAACGAACATGATCGAGGGAATCGACATAAACATAAAAAATAACCCGAACATAAAATTGGATCCTATGACTCTCTCGTTCAGGAAAAAGGTGTAATTGGGGTAAATAGACATATAGGTAATGTAGAAGGTGATTCCCAGCACAAGCAGCGATTTTATTTTGTGGAATTTGAAATGGCGGCAGTATAGTTTAACCAGGACAAACGTCACGAAAAGCCAGGTGATGTCGATGCCTAAAGAGGTGGGGCGGGTCAGGAAAATAATAACCGGTGTGAATGCAAGAGGCGAAAAGATCAACTTGATGTATGTGGGCATAGACACAAGGTAACTGTGGGGAATGTGGAACAAGTCTTCCAGGCTGTCGAAAAAGGGGATGATCAGGTGGGTGACCTGGACCAGGAAACAGAGGGATAAGATTTCGCTTATTTTTACATTTAGCTTGAACAGCCTGGAAAAGAAATAGAGTAGGGTAGTGGAGAAAAAACACAGGTATATAGGGTAAAAGAACATGGTAAAAAAAATATCGGCGCGGAGCGCGAACCATTGGTTAGCCCAGGCTCCGCCGATATAGACTTCTAAGAAATTCCTTATTATCCCTATGGCCGCCAGGATAATCAGCATAAAAAATAGCCCGGAACGAAACCCTAACAGGGAGCCGGTTTCTTTAGAGAAGGGGAATTTGAACAAACCGCCGTATCCTTTAATAAGGTTTTTGAAATTTTGTTTGAGTTGTCGGATCATTTTATATTCCTCGATTTAAAATAGATAACCGGCCCAATGGAACCCAGCAGGTAGATCATGGCATAGTAGAAGTTGTTGCCGTGAGAGAAGAAAAGTAGATATGTTGGGTATGTCAGCACATAGATAATATAGAAAGTCCCCATTAACAGCAGCAGGAAACGAAAAACCGGGGCCCGGCCGCGTATGCCGAAGCGAATCGTCGCTGCTGTAGATATCAGCCAGGCCATGGTAATTCCTAAGGTGCAGGCATTGGTGACCAGGAAGATCAGGGGCGTTAGAGCCAGCGGCGAGATGGCGAATTTCAGGTATAATTCGGCGGGCACTAAGGGGATAAAGCAGGGGATATGGAATTTTCTCTGCAGGAACTCGAAGAAAGGAATCATAATGTGCACCACCTGCAAATAGAAAAAGAAACCCACTGTGGTGAGTGGAGCCACTTTGACCCGCCATTTTGTGAAAGCATAATCCACCATCATGGCCGGGAAAAGGGCCAAAAAAATGGGAAACATCATCATGTCGAACATAACGCCAGGATCGAAGGTAAACCACACGCCGCCGTGGAAATTGATGCCTAAGGCGATACTGATAAATGTGCGTGTCAAACCGGTAAACGCCAGGATAATCAGCGCATAGGAGAGTTTGACAGGCAGGTTTAGGCGGGTATAGTCGATCTTCACGAACAGCGATTTCAGTACTAAAAGAAAGCCTTTAAATATTTTTTTCATGATAATCTTAGCTCCGCAGGCCCTCCGGGGGCCAACTTTTTGAAAAAAGTTGGACAAAAACTTTTGTTGAGCGATACGCTTTTCTACCCTGATAAGCGCCCCTTATAGGCTCCCCGCGCCGCGGAGCAAATTCAAATTTTTACTTTGAAAATAACGACGTACAGGATGATTAGAAGGAGGCTCAACAAATAAAAAGAAAAAACGATCTTCTCATCGTATTTTTTCCGGTTTATTAGGCCGAATTGCAGGCCCCCGAAAATAAGCAGGGGGATAATCAAAAGCCGGTGCTGTGCAGTAACATAGAGCGATACATGAGCCAGGAAGAAAAATCCCCCGATTAACAGCCGGGACTTTTTTTCACCTAAAAGAACCGGCAGTGTTTTGATTCCTGCCCGTTTATCGCCCTCATAATCTTTGATGTCTATGAAGTTGATGGCGGCAGTGAAAAAAATTAGGAAATAAGCAATCAACGCTTTAGGAAAATCGTCTATCGCCCCGGTAACGGTCATAAAACCCAACAAAACCAGCAGCAGCGAATTCAAGGAGATAAAGAGCTTTGAAAAAAAGGGAATACGTTTCAAGCGCAGCGGAGGCATGGAGTAAAGGAAGTAATTGCCAATAAACAACCCGATAAAAAAGAAGGCCCTGAAATGAGCCGTCCCCGAATAAAGCAGCGCCAGGAAAAAGAGAACCCAGGCTATTTTTTTATAGGGAGCGGCAGCTATTTTTCCCGAAGTCAGGGGCCTATCGCGGTTTGAAACCCTGTCGATATCGTAGTCCACTAAATTGTTCGTAATCACGGAAAAGAGCCAGGCAAAGGTGATAGCCACAGGAATAAAAAAGAGATCAAAAGGATTGTACTGGGCCGGCATTACCGGTTGATATTGGCTTGCCAGGGCCAAACCCAGGATATACATCAGTAGGTAGTGACTCAAACGGAAGGGCCTGATATCTTTCAAGATCAACATGAACAGTTCCCTATCGGCAGCGTAGGCCAGGAAAATCCCGGCCACGAATATCACCGACAAATAAAAGCTGATGAACTGCATGTTGGCATGCAGGAATTCCAATCCCATCAGCCCCATGACTGCTTTGATTATGTAAGGAAAAGACAGGTAGAAAAAGATAACCACATAAGTCAGCAGGGTATAAACAAAACTCCGCAGCAGCCGCGACGTCTTCAGGTAAATATAAAAAAAGACGCCCACCAACACCAGAGCTACTTCGATTTTAATACCTGGAGAAATCCCCTTTTCCCCAAAAGGACCGAAAAAAGTAAGAAAACGCAGCAGCAGGCTGCCGTGAGTTTCCGGCGACAGGTAGGCAATGTCATAACCCTGGCCGGAACTCAGCAACAGGTCGATAAGCGGAGGTAGATTCAGGATCATAAAGGAAGGCAGCACAACCCTAAGGATTTTCGCCACCGGTATTTTGACCGCTTTATAGAGAAGCAGGCTCAACAGCACCGCCAGCGCTACGTATGAGAGATCATAATGGAGAAAATTGTCCGGTGTGATCGGGCAATATTCGTCGGAGAAGATTTCCAGGAAATTTCTCAGCGCAGCGGCAAAGAGAAAAGTGAGTACAAAATAACGAAAGGGAGCTTGTGAGTTCTCCAGCGCGTCGATAACTTTTTCCGACAGACTTTTTAAGCTTTTTATCGTATTCTCCTGTCCGGTAAATTTTTTTTTGCCTCCGGCGGTGAGGGGGGCTTTTTTGAAAAATGCGGTGTTCCGCACCCACGCCAGTGGGTACCCCCCTCAACCCCCCAAAAAACTTTTGTTTGGAGGAGGTGCGGAGGTGCTGAGTGAGGCGGAGTTAGACTCTATTTTACCTCTTGGGCAAAGTACTTCGGCGACAGGGGTTCGCCGGTGGCCTCTTCGACGAACTTCGGCCAGGGATGAAGCTTGCCGGGCTTGAAAACCTTCTCTTTAAAGAAATCACCGAATTCTTTTTTACCGTAATTTAAAGTAGCGGCAGGGCCTTCGTGTTTGGCCAGTTTGACCATAACGCCGCGTAACTGGGCGGCAAACAATTCGCCCAACATGTAATTATGGTAGTAAACCGGGGCAATGGTGAAATGGATTTTGGCTGCCCAATCGGGAGCATTACGGCCTTCCGGCCTTTTTAACATCTGGTAGCGTTCTACCATGTCCCACCACAACTTGTTCAAATCCTGGTCCGGGTTTTCATAAAGGGCCTTCTCGAAATTAAACATCACCAACGTCCAGCGGGCGAAAATCAATTGTTCCCGCAGACGCTGCTCTAAAATAGCCGGCCCTGCTGCTTTGACTTTTTCCGCATCGGCTCCGGTATAATTAGCTATCCACAGGGGATTTTTGGCCTGGGCGCCGAAGAGCATGGCGATTGCTTCAGTGGTAAAGGCATGAGCAGGATCGCACAGGTTATAAGGCATACTGAAATCGATGAATGTATCATATACCGCATGTCCCATCTCGTGGAGAATGGTATCCGTCCAGTAGGCGGAAGGTTTGATGTTGACCAGGACGCGGCAGTCTCCTGCCCGGTCCATACTGATACTAAAGGCATGCTGCATCTTTCCTGCCCGTTCATAAAGATCGGAACGCTGGATAATATCCTCGATGGGCAGCCCCATATCGGCGAAGAACTTTTTCGACAGCGCCACGATGTCTTCTTTTGTCTTATCCTGGAAGAATATGTCTAAGTCTATCGCGGCTGAAGGCGGAGGCTCCTGGAAAAAGGGATTGTCATAATGCCAGGGCATCATCTCTTCCGCTTTGATCTTGAACCGTTCAGCCAGCTCCGCGTCCATTTTAGCTTTCATCTTTTTGAAAGGTTCATCGGTCATCTTCTCCAGATCGGCGAATATGGTAATAAGCTGCTGCGGATCGTGTTCCTGGAGACGAATCGACATTTCCCAATAATCTTTATAAC
Source organism: Candidatus Aminicenantota bacterium (assembly GCA_023135565.1). Lineage (GTDB taxonomy): Bacteria > Acidobacteriota > Aminicenantia > UBA2199 > UBA2199 > JAGLQA01. The sequence goes on from JAGLSW010000567.1 coordinate 8,486, forward strand.
CTAATTTTTTAGCGGCTTCGTTGCGTACTTTTGCCAGGTCTATCAATCTCGGCGCCACTGCTGCTCCCACCTGCTTAAGCGCTTCCCAAATTTCTTGACGTTTGGCGGAGTCGATTTCTTTTTTTAGCATACCTTTCAGTTCATTATCGGAATACTCTTTGTCCGCTACTTTGCCGCGAAAGTTAGTGAAGCTCTGTTCGATTTCAGCGGCGGGTTTGCTGAGTTTTTCCAGGATATCCTCGGGCAGTTGATTGCCTTTGAAATCCAATTCCGCCACTTTCAGGGTACGCAGGGTTATGGGTTTCAGTTCCGCCCCATGGGTAAGAAGTTCTTCTATTTGGGCAAAATCCTCACTGCTGCTGTGCAGTTTTTTCATTTCTAACTCTGCTTTGCCATAGGCTTCGAAGTCTTCTTTTTTTCCGGAGTTAGCGGCTTTCCAATAGTTTGCTGCCAGGGTTACGTAAATCCCGGCATTTTCTTTAAGGTATTTTTCTAAGAAAGCGTCGGCTTTCTCCTGCCGGTTAGTTTTTTTGCCGCATCCGCTGGCTGCGAAAACGACTAATGAAACAATCACCACACATACGATAAAAAATTTCATGTGAATGACCTCCTTGTAGATTTTTTTTTATTTAAAGATATATTATTGTATCTAATTATAAAAAGAATGTAAAGGATAAAATTCAAACCTTCGGCGACCCTGCCGGGGGCTAAACTTTTGAAAAAGTTTAATCAAAAC
>JAGLSW010000568.1 GCA_023135565.1 Candidatus Aminicenantota bacterium
AGAGTTTTAATCGTAAATTTATTCGCCCCCGGGCATTTATTGGAGGGAATTCTCTATATACGACGCGGGTGCTGCGGATGTGATGGGGCAGAGTTATAAGCGTTTCTTTAGGACAAGTTTGAGAAAAAAACCATCTATATTTCCCGACAATTATTACCTCCTGTAGATACCACTATGCTATTTGGCACTTTAGGGAAAAAATCGAGAAAGAGGGGAAAGACGGAAAAGCAGATAATCGCCTATATTAACTAAGATGTTTTCAGGATTGTGAAAAAATATTTTGCCGGGAAATATTCCCTTTTGGGTTTGCCTCTTCCTTCCTATGTTCCATGTTTTAGAAATATATACCTCGTGCTCATGATCACCTAACCTTAACTTAGTGGCCCTCTTCTGGCCCTTCTGGCTCTTCTCTCTCTTCTCTTCCTTCCTTCTTCCTCCTTCTTCCTCCTTCTTCCTTCTTTCTGGCCTGTCCCCTTTTTTTCCCTTTTTTTCCAAAAAATGAGTTTTATGGTAAAAAAAGAGATTCAAGCAGCAGGCCAATTATTGGAAATAGAAATACCGCCGCACCTTTTAGGAAAGGATGTGGAAATCATCATCAGGGAAAAAGAAACAAAAAAAGAAAAAAACGAATTAGACGAATTTTTTTCCCGGTATAATTACGATCTGTCAGGTTTAGTCTTCGATAGAGCAGAGCTTCATGAGAGATAAAATATTTTTAGATTCGAATGTGGTCATTTACTCCTTAGGAAGAGATGAAGTAAAAAAAAAATGTCTGTAGATTTATTGAAACATTACCCCACTATCAGCGCTCAAGTCGTTAATGAGGTAGTGAATGTTTCCCTCAAAAAATTAAAGATGTCCAAGAATGAAGCTTTTGAGATCGGAAAGACCCTGATCCTGATCCGGAACTGCGAAGTTGTACCGGTAAATGATAGAATCGTATTGAATGGATTTGAGATTTCGGAAAGATACCGTCTTTCTTTTTGGGATAGTTTGAGTATTTCCGCTGCTCTTGAAAATGATTGTTCAATCATATATACCGAGGATCTACAGCACAACCAATTAATCGAAGATAGGTTATTAATCCGGGATCCATATAAAGAAAAGTAGTAGACTCCAATAACCCTTCAGTATCCCCGGAGTCTCTGAATTAAAATAAGACACTCATGGCATCCGGTGTAAGTTCAAATCGAGATGCTGTTTGATGAGCTCGAAGTGTTTATCGTTTTCGATTAAGGTTAGATGATTCTCAACACATTGGACAGCAATGATCAGGTCGGCTAAAGGGACAGTTATCCCTTTTTTTCTTAGTTTATAAGCAGCATCGGAAATAGAATCGAATAATTCCCTATCTATTTCTAAGAAATGCAGGCCATTAAAGTTGTTTCTCAAAGAACGGTAATTTTTTTCCGACTTTGCTCCTTTTAAGAGTTCGGTCTGAACGATCCCGTTTATATAAACCACATCTTTTTCCATTAAGTCTTTGACCAGGGAGGTCAAAGCAAAGTTTTTATCTCTAAAAAATTCTATCCAGACACTGGCGTCTATCATATATTTCTTCTTCATATCATGTCCTGCTCTCTTTCTTTTATCAGTTCCTCTACTGTTATGTCCAGGTCTATTTTTCCGCACAAATTGATCAGTTTTTTTCGTCTAACTGCTCTCAGCATCTCTTCAAGAGCGGTTTTTATCAAGCGGGTTTTGTTTTTTTCACCTGTCTCGACTATTAGATCGTTAATCAAGGTATCAGGAATATTTAATGTAGCTCTCATGCTTACCTCCGGTATATATTATAATTGCATATTTAGAATATGTCAACTGGTCCAGTTCGGGAATTCTATTTTTGCGGCCCAGTAGAGTAGGAGCGGGGGAAAAAAAAGGGGACAGGCAAAGAAAAGACTAGGCAAAGAAAAAACTATAATTCATAATTCATAACTCAGCCCTACTCTTCTTTCGGGTGCCAACTGGGTTTACGCTTCTCTAAGAAAGCTTTCATCCCTTCCTGGGCTTCCTCGGCAATCCTCTGCCGGGCAATAAGATCAACTGTATAATTATAAGCCTCTTTGAGATTCATGTCGCCCACTTTCAAAAATAACTCCTTGCACTTGGCTATGGCATAAGGACCACATAACAAAAGCCCTTCGGCTTTCTCGTTAGCAAATTCCAACAATTGGTCATGGGGCACTACGTAATTGATCAGCTTGATCTCTAACGCCTTTTCGGGCGAAAAACGGATGCCGGAAATAAACAACTCTTTTAAAGACCCTTCGCCTACTTTTTTGATCAGGTAAGGAGAAATACAGGCGGGAACAACGCCGATCCTGACTTCCGAAAGAGAAAACAAGGCTTTGTCGGAGGCCACTACGATGTCCGAGGCGCCGACAAAGCCCATACCTCCGCCGAAAGTGCCGCCGTTAATAGCCGCAATCACCGGTTTGCTGAGAGTGTATATTTTGTAAAATACCCGGGCGATCATTTCGGAGTCTCTGAGGTTCTCATCGTAAGAACAGTCCACGATCTCCGACATCCATTTCAGATCAGCGCCGGCGGAAAAAGATTTCCCTGCACCGGTGAAAATCACTACCCTGAGGTCTTCATCTTTATCCACTGCTCCCAAAATATCCACCAGGTCCGTCAATAATGTAATATTAAACGCATTGTGCACCCGCGGCCGGTTCAACCAGATAGTTATAATCCGGTTTTTGATCTCATATTTTAGCGTTTCGTAATTTTCTTTTATCATTTTTTACTCCTAATACAGTCTTAAACGGCCATGCCTTCGGCGACCAGGGGGGCTTTTTTGAAAAACCGCCCCCCTGGACCCCCCAAAAAACTTTTATTGAGCGATACGATTTTCTATCATGAAAAACGCTCCCTATAGGCTTCCTGCGTTGCGGGGCTACACATCATAACAGCCGATGTAACGGGAAATCACCAACCGGCAAATCTCCGACGTGCCTTCACCGATCTCCAGGATTTTCTGATCCCGGTAAAATCGCTCTACGTCATACTCTTTCATTAAACCATAACCGCCGTGCAACTGAACGGCATGATTACAGCAATGATGAGCCACTTCAGCACAATATAGTTTAGCCATGGCCGCCAACTTACCGAAAGGCCGCCCCTGGTCGCATAACCAGGCGGCTTTGTAAAGCAGGTTCCGGGCGCACTCGATCTCCATGTCCATGTCGGCCAGCTTAAAAGCATTCACCTGGAATGTAGAAATAGACTGGTCGAACTGTTTGCGCTCTTTGGCATACGTTAAAGCCATTTCATAGGCGCCCTGGGCGCAGCCTAAACCCATGGCGGCAATAGATAACCGGCCCCGGTCCAATGTAGCCAGCATCTGGCGGAAACCTTCACCGCGCTTGCCTAATATATTCTCCGCGGGGACGCGGCAGTCGTCGAAGTAAAGTTCCGAGGTGATCGAGGCCCGCCATAACATCTTTTCATGCATGGTTTTGGTTACGAAACCGGGGGTGCCGTTTTCTACGATAAAGCAGGTGTACTCTTTCTTGCCGTCGGGCCTTTTACCGCTGATGGCCTGCACCGTGCTGCCTAAACTGTAGTCGGTAGAGCCGTTGGTAATAAACATCTTGGCGCCGTTGATTACCCAGTCGCCGCCGTCTTCAACCGCGGTAGTCTTGGTGCCTCCGGCATCGGAACCGGCGTCCGGTTCGGTAAGACCGAAACCCCATACTTTCTCACCGCTGCATATGGGCGGCAGGTATTTTTTCTTCTGCTCTTCATTGGCAAAATAGTTCAACGGCCCAATCCCTAAAGAATTGTGCGCGGCAACCGTGGCTGCTTGAGAACCATCCACCCGGGCTATCTCTTCTACGGCTACCACGTAAGGCAAATAACCGACACCATTGCCGCCGTATTCCTCGGGTACGGTAAATCCGAATAATCCTAATTCACCCATCTGTTTGGTTATTTCAGGGGAAAACTCTTCTTTATCATCGAGCTCTTTGGCCCGGGGTTTGATCACTTCTTCAGCAAACTCCCTGACACTGTCCCGTATCATTTGTGCTTCTTCAGGTAAATCATAATTCAAAGACATCAATAAACCTCCTTAACTTGCCTCCGGCAGCCCTGCCGGGGGCCAAACTTTTGATAATTTAAAATTCAAAGCGCTCCTTTGCGGCGAAGCCGCTTATTGCCCCCCCACGCGAGTGGGGTTATTCTATTAAAAATAATGGTTGACCGGATTTGACCTCTTCCGAATCTTCGACATAAACTTTCTTGATGATACCGGAATCACCCTGGTCCGTGCCTTGAAACAATATCCGGTTAAAAGTTTTCATGACTTCGATTAATCCTAAAGCTTTGCCTTTTTCCACCCGCTCGCCTTCGCTTACGAACGGAGGCGCGTCAGGCGAGGGCTTGCTGTAAAAAATACCGTTGGTAAAAGCCGTGACTACATATCCTTCTTCAGGTTGGGAACCGGCGTCTTTGCCGCTCTGCCCGGCGCCGGCATCTTCTCCGGCTCCGGCCAACTGCTGCTGATCCAGGCGAAACAACTCCTGGCCGTAAGCCACGGGGATTATCCAGTCAAGCCCGTCATCTACTTCTACCAGTCCTTGCATTTTTGCCGGTAAGTAAAGGTCATAATAAGAGTTCAACACCCGCAGCCGGCCCACAAATGCACCGGGCCCAAGAAAAACGCCGCTCTTGTGCGCCATGGAAAAATTACCTACCGCGGGGGAAAGAACTACGTGTCCCGAATTTTCAGTTTCTATTAAGGTTTTTAGCGAGGTCATTTTACCTGTCTCCATACAATACGTTAATATCATGCATCGACCATATACGCGGGTTCTTTATCCTTCTATAACCGGTGCTGTGGTATGACATTTCGATCATGGTCTCTAAATAAGGGCGCAGCTCGCCTAAGAAAACAATCTCGTCGGTGTCCAACTGTCGGGCCGAAAGTATGGGGTCCATATCGTTAGTAATGCGGCGTTCCACTTCTTCCATGCCCTTTTTGATGCTGTCATGCTCTTCCTGGCCGGTAGAAATAATATTAAAGTCGTCATCCAACTTCGTGCGGTAGGTGCCGATGGCCAGGGTGCGGCCTTCCATGACGGCCAGCCTGGTCAGGGGCGTAGATAACTGCACTATGGGATCATAGGGCCTGCCGAACATGGCATAGTAACCGGCGCCCGAGGCTTTACGCAGCAGGATGGTTATCACCGGTATGGAGATAGTGGAGTTGCCGTAAATAAGATTGGAACCGTATCCTAATAAGCCCATGTTTTCCGCTTCGGGGCCGATGTCGAAACCGCCTACGTCCTGCAGCCAGACTAAGGGAATGCCGTCGCTGTCGCAGGCCCTGGCAAAAGTGGTCATCTTGGCAATACCGGCCTGGTAAAGAATACCGCCGGGCCTTTTGGCGTCTTTGTGTAGCGGGTGATCGGAGAGCACCTGGTTGTTGGCTATAAAACCGGTGTACAACCCGTTTACGCGGCCTATGCCGCAGACGATCTCTTTGCCTTTGCCGGGGAAAAATTCCCAGAAAAGAGAGTTATCCACCAACCGGGCAATCACCTGGCGCACTTCATAGGTGACGCGGTAGTCGATGGGGAAAATACCTTCGATCTCCGCGGGGTTGAATAGGGGAGGGGCGGGGTCCATGCCGAAACGGTAATATTCCAACGCCGGGGAGGGCAGTTTTGCCATTTCTTCTCTTATTTTCAAAAGCAGGGTGCGGTCGTCGGGGGTGCGGTAGTCGGCGCAATTGGAGAGATGAACGTGCACGTCGGGACCGCCGATAGTGAGGGAGGTGATGTGCTGGCTTTTACCGCCTTTGACTAAGGCGGCTCCGGCAATCACCATGTAAGCTTGTTCGGTCATATAAACTATGTCGCTGATGATGGGCATGTAACCGCCTCCGGCGATACAGTCGCCGAACACACCGGCTATCTGGGGCACCTGCTCGGCGCTGAGCAGGCTGTTCATCTTAAAAATATGACCGGCTCCGATGCCGCCGGGAAAGGTTTTGGCTTGTTCGGGTAAATACAGGCCGCTGCAATCTATTAAATAAACTACGGGGATACGCATCTTTAATGCTATTTCCTGGGCTCTTTCGATTTTTTCCGGGGTCAGGGGCCACCAGGAACCGGAGGCTACGGTATTGTCGTTGGCAATCACTACCGCATACCTGCCTTCGATTTTTATAAAAGCTGTGACTACACCGGCACCGGGGGCTTTTCTTTTGCTCTTGCCGGAACCGAATTCCAGGCCGTAGTTCACGAAAGTGCCGATAGGATAAACTTTACTGCCGGGGTCTTTCAAAGCGTCGATTCGTTCCCAGGTGGTCATTTTGCCTTTTTTGTGCACCCGGGCGACATATTCTTCACCCCATCCGGCTTTGACTTCTTCCCGTTTTTCTGTATATGAACTATTCACTTTCTGCATATATTCCAGGTTTTTTTCATACTCCTGGGGGTCCATGAAGTTTTCAACGGCGGAACCGATTCTTTCCAGTAATACTTTTGCCATAATCTTAGCCCTCCATAATCCCGGCCAGGGAATTGTTGTGGTAATCTCCCGACCTGAATATTTTCGAATTTAGTATTTCTAAGTGCAGGGGGATGGTGGTTTTAATGCCTTCGATCTGGAATTCCTTGAGCGCATTTTCCATGGTTTTGATGGCCTCTTCCCGGTTTTCCCCGTGGGTGATGAGTTTGCAGATCATGGAATCGTAATAGGAGGGGATTTCATAGCCCTGGTCTACATGGGTGTCTAAACGCACTTTGCCCGGTCCCGCCTGTAAAGGAGGATTAAACTTGCTGATTTTTCCCGGGCTGGGAGCAAAATCGTTATAGGGGTCTTCCGCATTAATGCGGCATTCGATGGCATGGCCGGAGAATTTGACCTGTTCTTGTTTGAGAGAGAGGGGGTGGTTAGCGGCTATTTTGATCTGTTCTTTGACGATGTCGAAACCGGTAACCATTTCGGTCACCGGGTGTTCCACCTGCAGGCGGGTGTTCATCTCCATGAAGAAGAGGTTATTATCCTGGTCCATCAAAAACTCGATGGTGCCGGCATTGAGATAACCGACTTTTTTGGCGGACTCCGCTGCCAGAGCGCCCATGCGGCTGCGGGTTTCTTCGTCTACTGCCGGGGAGGGGGACTCTTCGATCAGTTTCTGGTTTTTCCTCTGCATGGAGCACTCTCTTTCGCCTAAGTGGATGGCATTATTATAAGAGTCGGCCAGTAGTTGGAACTCGATATGGCGGCCGTTTATAATGACTTTTTCCATGTAAAGCGCGGCATTGCCGAAGGCTTTCTCCGCTTCCATGCCTGCCTGGGGGAAAAAGATTCTCACTTCTTCTTCGTTATTGCAGGGCCTGATTCCCTTACCGCCTCCCCCGGAGGTGGCTTTGAGCAGTACGGGGAAACCCAACTCTGCCGCTAATTTCACGGCTTCGTCTACATTTTTCAAGTCGCCGTCGGAACCGGGAATAGTGGGCAGTCCGGCTTGTTTGACTGTCTGTTTAGCCAGGGATTTGTTGCCCATCAACCTGATGGAATGAGCGGAAGGCCCGATAAAAGTCAGTTTCTGCTGGCTGCACATGTAGGAGAACAGCGGGTCTTCGGCTAAAAAACCGAATCCCGGGTGCAGGGCCCGGCATTGGGAATTCAGGGCCGCTTGCAGGATAGCTTCTTTATTTAAGTAGCTGCGCCCGCTGGGCCCCGGCCCGATGCAGATTTTTTCATCGGCTTCGGACAGGTGCGGAGAGGACTCGTCCGCCGTGGAATAGAGGGCGACGGTTTCTATGCCTAATTCTTTACAGGCTTTAATAATCCTGGCGGCTACTTCGCCGCGGTTAGCAATTAATATTCGTTTAAACATTTTTTGCGTTGTTCCTCCTTCATTTCCTTTGCGTTTGCAAGAGAAACGAAACGTATTCAAAGTGGTGTGAGCATAAACTTTGTTTTGATTTATAATCGTAAAAGTTTTGTGCCACTACATGGCGGTAATGAACAACATGTTGTACATATTTCGAGTTCCCACCGCCAGGCGGTTTTTTCCCAAGCGAAGTCTTGAAAAAAACTCTGTTCTTCTAAGTATACAATAAGTTATGGTTATAATTCAAGAGGTTTCCCAAAAAAATCGTTAATAAAAAAACTTTTTTTCGTTGGTCGATGCAAAACTGAATCGTTCTCTCACTTCAAGATCAGGGGGTGATAAACCTGAACCTTTTGACTTCACCACCTTTTAAACTGAAAAGCACAGGCATTGTAGAACTCTGGATGTTTCTATAAAAATCAATCTTCTTAATCATAAAAAAAGGCGAAAAATCCTGGGTGTTTGACCATCCCTGTACTTCTTCGATAAGATCATGAACCACAATGGCAATACAAAAAGAACCGGCTTTTCTAATTTTTTTTAAATCCTCTAAACCCTCAAGAATGCACGAATAACAATTGGTTAGCTCAAAAAGAAAGCAGTATGTTTCATTCTCTTTATCTAACAAATCTGTTAGGGCCAATTTGTTGTTGTTTAAATCGACAACAGATATATTGCTCAATTCCTTAACCGCGAATAATCCCGGATTCTGTTCTTTTATAATAAATTTATAAACAACGAGAGTAACAATACCGACAAATAAAACCGGGATGGCAATATTAAAAAATAAATCACTTCTTTTCACTTTTTTCTCCAAAACTATAAACGTTTATAATGAAATCTTCCGCTTCCTCATCACGACCGGGATCACCACCGGCAAAAAAATAATACTTGCCTTCCTTAACGCCCAAAAGTAGATCATCGGTGTAGATGGTTTTTTCAAGCTTGAAATTACCGGCATTATAAAAAAGTAAGGCGAACCTTTTCAATTTTTCGCTGCAAGTCCTTACTTGCAAAAGGAGAAAAGAATCTTCGACAATTACTTTATTTATCCTGGAATAGGAGGTTTTCCAATGTTCGAGAACGCTGAGATAATTTTTCCCTGCCCCGGTTTTCCCTTTTGGGGAATAAAATTCATCCGGCTTCTTTTTGTAAAATCCGGGAGTTTCCAGGTTCACCTCTTTTTTAATAGATAAATCTTTTAAACCCACAACATGCACTTTCATTTCGTTCTCAACAAGAAATAACACCTGGTCTTTATAAGCTGCCACGTAATAGTTCATTTCATGGAACCGGTGAGGTCCGTCGAAGGTTTTTTTTATCAGGTTTTCGATAGGTTGGCCGTTCTTTTCGTAGATTTTTAAAAATGACGCATATTGAAGATTTTTTTTATTATCGAAATCCACAAATTCGAGGCCGGCCAGGAACCATTTGTTTTTGTAGTATATCGCGTCTTGAACCACATGAACAAATTTTCCCCTTTTTAACCATACCGTCTTTTTCCAAACATAAGTGCTGTCTTTTTTTGTGAAAATTTTGATTTTTTCAGGGCGCTCTACGATGGCGATGTCCCCGCCGAAATGGAAAAGAGCCCGCATATCGGTCAAATCTCCCGGCCCTTGTCCATAGGGTGCAAATTTTATAATTTTATTCGGGGTGATAAGCCGGCTGCCGCTTTTATAAAAAGTACACACCACATGCCCATCCGCATCGACAATCGATTCGCCCACACGACCGACCACTTCATCGCCGGGGTCCCATTTTTCGATGAGTTTAAAATTTTCTTCGCCCCATAATGTTATAGATACTATAAAAATTAAGATAAATCTAAACGCTTTGATATGTCGCATTTTTCATGCTATCAGACTTCATCGAGTTTGTCAAGGCGCGCGCCTGTAAGCCTTCAGCTTTCGGCCTTCAGCCTTCAGCAAACGGGCATTCGAGAACTTTGAGGGGATCAGGTTTCCCCTTTAACACCTCCCCTCGCAGTATTAGCCCTAAATTAACCGGAATTATACCGCCCCGGGCGTACGCTTGAATATGGGGCTGCGGAGCAGCCCGGCTGAATGCCGAAAGCTGAATGCTGTAACTATTCAGTTTTGAATAAAAATCGTCCTTCAAATAGTTCATTCCCGTTTTGTTTTGTGATTGAAGGGCGGATAGACTCAACTCTCCCAGAACTGAATAGTTACTGTCAACCGGCATTTCAAGACCGGTCTTGAAATACGTTAAGCTCTTAACCGCAAAAGCCTACAAACGGTTAAAAAAATATAAAAAAAATGCCTTTTGGTTAAGTCTTTAACAAAAAAAGGTTGACTTTTTCTTCTTTTCCATATACAATCTAACATGTATACGATTTTAAATAAGATTATTTTTTATTGTCCCGGGAAGAAAGGGGGACATAAGACCCCGCAGGGGTATTTTAATATAATACTAAATGAGTAAGGAGATCACATGGACTATCTATTAACTGAAGAACAGAAAATGCTCAGGGAAATGGTGGCAAAATTTGCTAAAGAAGAAATAGGACCGGAAGCCAGGGAAAACCAGGAGAAAGGAATTTACCCGAAAGATGTAATAAAAAAAGCCGGCGAATTAGGCCTCATGGGAGTCGCCTACCCGCCGGAGTACGGTGGTTCAGGCATGGATTTTGTTTCTTATATACTGGCTATCGAAGAAATTTCCCGGTACTGCGCATCTACCGGGGTTATCGTTTCTGCCCACTCTTCCTTGTGCATCGATCCGATTTTCAAGTTCGGCAGCGAAGAGCAGAAGAAAAAATATATGCCGGATCTATGTTCCGGCCGGGAAATAGGCTGCTTAGGTTTAACCGAGCCGGGAGCCGGTTCAGACGTCGGGGCTACTAAAACAACAGCCCGCTTAGAAGGCAATAAGTGGATTTTAAACGGCACCAAACAATTTATCACTAACGGGGCGGAAGCCGGTACAGCGGTGATAACGGCCATGACAGACCCTGAAAAAAAGGCCAGGGGACTCAGCGCCTTTATCGTTAAGACCGATACTCCCGGTTTTAAAGTGGGGAAACATGAAGAAAAATTAGGCATCAATGCCACTTCCACCACAGAACTTATCATGGAAGATTGCGAAATCCCTGAAGAGAATATTCTCGGTGAACGGGGCAAAGGCTTAAAAATCGCCCTGGTCACCCTTGACGGCGGTAGATTGGGCATCGCGGCCCAGGCTTTAGGAATTGCCAGGGCTGCTATCGAGGATGGTATCGCTTACGCTAAAGAACGGGAACAGTTCGGCCAGCCGATTGCCAATTTCCAGGCTATCCAGTGGATGATTGCCGATATGTGGACCGAATATGAAGCGTCCTGGCTTTTAACTTACCGGGCTTCCCTGATGAAGGACCGGGGACTTAGATATACCAAAGAGGCGGCCATGGCCAAACTGAAAGCATCGGAGGTATCCTCCTTCTGCGCCAACAAATCGCTGCAAATCCACGGCGGTTACGGTTACACCAAAGAGTTCGATGTGGAAAGATACCTGCGGGACGCCAAGATTACCGAGATTTACGAGGGCACCAGCGAAGTGATGAGGATGGTGATTGCGGCCAATCTTATAGCATAGCCCCACTCGCGTGGGGGGGCGATAAGCGGCTCCGCCGCAAGAAGCAGCGTGTGACCCCGTACGCACGGGGAGGCGATAAGCGGCTCCGCCGCAAGAAGCAGCGTGTGAGCGCTTTTGATTTTAAATCATAAAAAGTTTTGTTCAAACTTT
>JAGLSW010000569.1 GCA_023135565.1 Candidatus Aminicenantota bacterium
TAGATTTGGTGCGGCGCGCTTTCGGTTTGGTGAGCGAGGACTGCCGCGTATACAACATGTACGGCCCCACCGAAGCCACCATCATGGCCGCCGTATTGGAAATAGATAAAACCAAATATGATTTTTACGAAAAGTTATCCGGCATCCCCATCGGCCCCCCTATTGCCAACAACAATCTTTTTATATTGGACAGGTATAGCAACCCCGTGCCTTTAGAAGTGCCTGGAGAGTTGTATATCGGCGGAGACAGCCTGTCGCGGGGTTATTTAAACTACCCGGAACTCACTTCCGAAAAGTTTATGGGTGCGGCGCACCCGCCCTCTAAGGGGCTCACCTCTCACCTCTCACCAATCACTCTTTATCGCACAGGAGATTTGGCTCGCTGGCTTGTTGACGGCACAGTTGAGTTTGTGGGCCGGATAGATTTCCAGGTGAAAATCAGGGGTTTCCGAATAGAACCCGGCGAGATAGAGAACCGGTTGTTAAAGCACGAAGCCGTAAAAGAAGCATTTGTTATGGTCAGGCAGCAAAAGAGCGGAGAAAATTACTTATGCGCCTACATAGTTTCCGGCAGCAAGGAGCAAGGAGTCGGCAGTGAAGAGATGCGGGAATATTTATCTCACAGCCTGCCTGATTACATGATTCCCGCTTATTTTGTATTTATAGAGCGGATGCCCTTAAATCCCAACGGCAAGATAGATATCAAAGCCCTGCCCGCACCGGAAGTAAAATCTATGAAGGAATATATCCCGCCCCGGAACAAAGTGGAAGAAACCCTGGCGGAGACCTGGGCTGTGGTTTTGAAGTTAGATAAAAGGAAAATAGGAATCGAGGATGATTTTTTTGCTTTAGGAGGTCATTCATTAAGCGTCACGAAGCTGGTAGGAAAAATACATAAAGAGTTGGATGTAGAAGTGCCTTTTTTGGTGGTATTTTCAACCCCTACTATCAGGGGGATAGCAAAGTATATTGAAGAAGAAGCAAAAGATAAAAAATATATCGGGATCACACCTGTAGGAAAGAAAGAGTATTACCCCATATCATCAGCCCAAAGGCGTTTCTTTGTGCTGCAGCAGATGGACCCGGAGACAACTACTTACAATATATCCGGCATCATGCAGTTGGACGGTTCCCTTAAAAAGGATGTCTTTGAAAA